>NZ_JBHYTK010000110.1:10944-28121 GCF_042749255.1 Streptomyces sp. NPDC059524
CGCACCCTCGGGTGCGCGGCCCTTCGCCGTGCCGGTACGGTCCCCTTCCGTCCCCGTCCCCCGTCCTGTCCCTGCCGTCCCGTCCCCTGTCTGGAGCGCCGCGATGACCTTCACCGAGACCCCTACGACCACGCTGGCCGACCTGCTCGGCCGTGACCGGGTGCTGGACCTCGGCATCAGGGCGCTGTGGGGTCCGGGCCCGCGCCTGGCCGGTCCCGCGTTCACCGTGCGCTGCCCGCCCGGCGACAACCTGATGCTGCACGCCGCGATCCACCGCGCCGCCCCCGGCTCGGTGATCGTCGTCGAGTCCGGGGACCTGGAGTACGCCCTGGCCGGGGGGAACGTGTGCGCGGTCGCCCGGCGGCGCGGCATCGCCGGGTTCGTCCTGGACGGCGTGATCCGCGACATCGCCGAGATCCGCGAGGCGGGCTTCCCCGTGTACGCGCGCGGCGTCGTGCCGATCCCTGGCACGAAGAAGGCCGTGACGCCGCTGAACGAGCCGGTGCGCTGCGGGGGCGTGACGGTCGCCGCGGGCGACGTCGTGGTCGCCGACGAGGACGGCGTCGTCGCCGTGCCGGGCGAGCGCACGGACGAGATCCTCGTCGCCGCCCGCGCGAAGCTGGAGAAGGAGGCGGGGCAGTCGCTGGACGACTGGGAGGCCGACCACCGCGCCCGCATCGACAAGATCCTCGCCGCGGGCGGATTCACCGGCTGACCGGGGCGGCCCCCGGCGTCAGACGGGCGGCAGCAGGTCGCTGTCGCTGAGCGTGTAGGTCAGCTCGGGGTACACGAAGTCCGTCTCCCTGTTCTCGCGGCGGCGCAGCGCGTAGAACTCCTGGCGCTGCTCGTCGTCGGCCCGGGTGAGGCGCTCGCCCCGCGGGAGGTGCGGGTGGCCGTCGCGGAAGCGGACGAGGGTCTTCGAGGTCCGGAACGTCACGCCGAGCCATCGGTTCTCCGCAGCCCCGGCGGGCGCGTCCAGGACGATGCGGTGCCGCAGGCGGCGGTTCGTGTCGACGGAGAACACGAGGGCGGTGTTGTGGGCGAGCGGGATCTCGTACGGCGTCCCGTGCGCCGGGGAGCTCTCCCCGCCCGCCGGCTCCTTCGGCTCGACGATCAGCTTTCTCGGCGGGCCCGCCTCCGGACGCTCGTAGCAGGAGTAGACGGCGATGAACGATCCCTCGGCCAGGTCGAGCGCCTGGTCGGAGTGCGCGCCCATCTTGGTGTAGGCGTTCGTGTAGCTCTCGATGAGGGCGTTGTCGAAGGCGGCCGGGAGCGCGGCGGTCTCCCGGATGCGGCGCGCGAGCCGCTCGTGGACCGGCCGGAAGCGCTGGGCCGGGCGGTCGTAGCGCGTGGTGGTGCGCACGAGCGGGACTCCGCCCGTCTCGTCGGGCCGGGTCAGGACGGCGCCCAGGCGGCCCTTGCCGACGTCTTCCCAGCCGACCGAGGAGAACAGCTCCGCGAAGGGGTTCTCCTCGGCCGGCAGGGCGTACGAGCGGACCGCTTCCGCGGGGTCAGGGGCGGGGGGCAAGGTAGTCCCCCGTGTTCATGCTGAAGAGGAACGCGTCGCCGTACTCGATGAACTCCGTGGTCCGGTTCTCCGCCGCGTACCGCCGGCGCAGCTCGTCCATGCCCGCCTCGGTGGGCCGCTCCAGCTCGACCAGGTCGCCGTCGGTCTTCCTGAGGTACGTCCGGCCGTCCCGGTGCACGGCCTCCGTGGCCGAACAGCGCACGACGTATCCGAGCCGCGTCGGGAGCCGGTCGGCGTCCAGCGTCGACGGCCGGATCTCGTGCGTGTACAGGCGGTTGGTGGACAGCGGCATGAAGAAGACGGAGCCGGGATGGAGGGTGAGCGTGAACTGGGACGGGAGCGCCGCCTCGTCGCGCTCGGCCGCCGGGTCCTTGAGGCGGAAGTGGAGCCGGGTCAGCCCGCTGGCGCGCTTCACCCCGTGGTCGTACGGGTCGTCGGCCATGGGCCCCAGCTTGTCGAGGCCCTCGTAGAAGGTGCAGAAGGCCATGACGCCGTTGACCGGCATGTCCTTCGTCTTGTCGGCGTGGGAGGAGATCCTGGCCTTGGACTGCTTGCGCTCGGGCGTGGCGGCGGTGTTGTGGTAGGTCTGCGCGAGGACGTGGTTCAGCGGCGCGTGGCCTCGGAAGACGTCCTCGGCCTCGCGGTTCAGCGCGTCGACGATCTCGGTGTCGGCGGGGCCGAAGCCCTCGGTCGGCCCCGAGAGGTTCGTGGAGCACCGGAGCAGGCGGAAGTGGAGCGCGCCGTCGCCGTCGCGCGTGACGGGCGTCAGGTAGATCCCGCTGCGGTGGGCGGTTCCCGCCTTGTTCGACTCCGTGAGGGACTGGAACGTGTGCTCGGCGCGGATCCGTCCGAAGTGGCCGGCGCCGGGCGCGAAGTAGCGCCGGTAGTAGACGCCGGCGCCGTGCACGCGGACGGGGATCCGGCCCGGGTCGACAACGGACCAGGAGGCGTCCTCGACGGCACCCCGCGACAGCTCCCGGACGACGAACACCCGGGCGGCCGCGCGCAGCCGGGAGGCGCTGATCGCGGCGAGGTCGCCGCACAGGTACACGGTCCTCCCGGCGAGGTCGGGCGCGTCCGACGCGAGCTCCTCCGGAGTGATCACGGTGCCGAAGAAGTCCCTGACCGTGTCGTGTCCGTGCAGGTCCGCCGGAGCGACCAGGAAGGTGGCCCCGTCCTCGACGCGGGCCTCGTCGCGGGCTTCAATACGGGCTTCCGTCAGCTCAGTTGTGTCCATCAGACCTGGATGCTCGCACGCGCTCCGAACCCCGGGCAACGCGTTTCGCCGCTCCTGCCCGGGTAACGAGTTGGTTGCCCCGCGCCCGCCCCCTATTGACGCCCCCTTCAACCGCGCCATACCTTGCCCGCATCCAATAGGAAACTTTCCTAACAGTGCGCCGAGGAGGCAGGACATGGCCGGGACCCCCGGGACGCCGAGCGTGCTGCGCGTCATGAACGACCGCGCCGCGCTCGACCTGCTCATCGCCCACGGCCCCCTCACCCGCACCCGCATCGGCGAGCTGACGGGCCTGTCCAAGCCGACGACCTCGCAGATCCTCGGCCGGCTCGAAGCCGCCGGGCTCGTGCGGACCACCGGCAGCCAGACCGGCCGTCCCGGACCCAACGCGACGCTGTACGAGATCGAACCCGCCGCCGCGCACGTCGCCGCACTGTCCGCCGATCCCACCGGCCTCACCGCCGTCGTCGCCGACATCACCGGCACCGAGCGCGGCCGCTGCCGGGTCGAGGCGCACGCGCTCGCCGACGACGTCCCGCACCGCACCGCCCGCCTCGTCGCCGAGGCCGTCGACGGGGCGCTCGGGCAGGCCGGGCTCGGGCACGACGACCTCACCGCGACCGTCATCGGCACCCCGGGCGCCATCGACCCCCGCACCGGCGAACTCCGCTACGCCCCGCACCTGCCCGGCTGGCACTCCCGCACCCTGCACGCCGAACTCGCCGAGGTCCTCGGCACGCCCGTCTCCATCGAGAACGACGTGAACCTCGCCGCCGTCGCCGAGCAGTACGAGGGCGCCGCCCAGGACCACGACGACTTCGTGCTCGCCTACGTCGACGAGGGCGTCGGCGCCGCCATCGTGCTCGGCGGCACCCTCCTGCGCGGGGCGACCGGCGGCGCCGGCGAGATCGGCTACATGCCGCTGCCCGGCGCCCCGCTCGCCCGCGGCGGCACCGGCGCCTACGCGCGCGAGGACGCGGGCGGCGGCTTCCAGAGCCTCGTCGCCTCCCCCGCCGTGCGGCAACTGGCGGGCGGGATCGACGACTTGAGCGCCGCGTTCGCCGTCGAGGGCGTACTCGACGAGGTCGCCCGGCGGCTGGCCACCGGCCTCGCCGCGATCGTCGCCGTCGTCGACCCCGAACTCGTCGTGCTGTCCGGGCAGGTCGCCCAGGCCGGCGGCGACGCCCTGCGCGCCCGCGTCGAGGAGGAGCTCACCGGGCTCGCCCTCCCCCGCCCGCTGCTCCGCGTCAGCGAGCTGGACGACGACCCCATCCTCACGGGCGCGCTGCGCTCCGCCCTCACCCAGGCCCGCGCCACCGTCTTCGACACCAGCACCGCCTGATCCGCGCACCTCACCTCACCTCACCTCGCCCCTCCTTCCTCCCCGACCTCCGCTCACGTAAAGGACGTTCGCCATGCCGACGCGATGGCGCATACCCCTGCGCGCCCCCGCCGCGCTCGCCCCGGTCGCGCTCGCCGCGGCCGGGCTGCTGCTCGCCGGCTGCGCCAACCCGAGCACCGGCAGCGCCGACGACGACCCGACGAAGCCCGTCACGCTGAAGTTCTGGCACGGCTGGTCGGCGCCCGGCGAGGTCAAGGCGATCGACGACTCGATCGCCCGCTTCGAGAAGCTGCACCCGAACATCCACGTCGAGTCCACGGGCAACGTCACCGACGCCACCACGAACCAGGCGCTGCGCGCCGGCGGCGCCGAGGCCCCCGACGTCGTGTCCTCGTTCACCACGAACAACGTCGGCCAGTACTGCGACTCCGGGATGTGGGTGAACCTCGACCCGTTCATGAAGAAGACCGGGCTCGACAAGGCGAAGACCTTCCCCAAGTCGCTGCTCGACTACACGAGTTACGAAGGCGATCAGTGCGCTCTGCCGCTGCTCGCCGACGCCTTCGGCATGTACTACAACAAGGACGCCTTCAAGGAGGCCGGCATCGCCCGGCCGCCGAGGACCATGTCCGAGTTCGTCGCCGACGCGAAGAAGCTCACGAAGAAGTCGGGACACAGCTACGAGCGGGTCGGGTTCATGCCGAACTTCCGGCTCTACCAGAACAGCCCGGACCGTCTCTTCGCCCAGTGGGGCCCCACCTACTTCGACCAGGACGGGAAATCCCGGCTCGCGAAGGATCCGGCGTCGTACGACTTCCTGAGGACGACCAGGAAGCTCATGGACGCGCAGGGCGGATACAGCGCCCTCGAACGGTTCCGGACCACCTTCGGCGACGAGATGTCCAACCAGAACGCGTTCCTGACCGGCAAGCTCGCCATGCACCTCGACGGTGAGTGGCGGGGCCTGATGCTCGACGACGCCAAGGCGAAGTTCGACTGGGGCGTGGCGCCGCTGCCGGTGCCGGACGACCAGGCCGAGACGTACGGGCGCGGCTATCTGACCGGCACCGTCGTCGGCATCGCGCACAGCAGCCGGCACCAGAACGCGGCCTGGGAACTGGTCCGCTTCCTGACCGCCGACACCGAACAGGTCGTCGACTTCGCGAACGCCATCCACAACGTGCCGTCCACGTTCGCGGCCCTCAGGTCGCCGAAGCTGGACGTCGATCCGAGCTTCCGCGCGTTCCTCGACATCGCGAAGAACAAGTACAGCCAGGTGATGCCCCAGTCGACGAACGGCGGCATGTACATCGTCCAGCTCCAGGACTTCTCGTACACCGAGGAGGCGGGCGAGGTGCCCGATCTCAGGGCCGGGCTGAAACGCCTCGACCAGCTCATCGACGCCGACACCCTGCAGTCGCAGAACTGAGGAGCGCGCATGGCACTCACCCTCTCCCGGCCCGCGCGCCGCAGACTGCGCACGCTGGGCTTCCTGTCCCCCTGGCTGATCGGGTTCAGCGTCTTCTTCGCGTACCCGCTGCTCGCCACCGTCTACTTCTCGTTCATGCACTACAACCAGATCAAGGAGCCCGCGTTCGTCGGGCTGCGGAACTGGAAGTACGTGTTCCAGGACATGCCGCTGTTCGGCCCGGCGCTGTGGAACACGCTGTGGCTGGTCGTGGTCATGGTGGCGCTGCGGGTGGTCTTCGGGCTCTCGCTCGGACTGCTCGTCACGAAGATCAAGAGCGGGGTCGGCCTCTTCCGCACCGCGTTCTACCTGCCGTACCTGGCCCCGCCGGTCGCGGCCACGGTCGCCTTCGTGTTCCTTCTGAACCCGGGCACGGGCCCGGTCAACGAGATCCTCTCCAAGGTCGGCATCGACGGCCCGAACTGGTTCAACGACCCCACCTGGGCCAAGCCGTCCCTCGTCCTGCTGTCCCTGTGGGGCATCGGCGACCTCATGGTCATCTTCATGGCGGCGCTGCTCGACGTGCCGACCGAGCAGTACGAGGCGGCCGAACTCGACGGGGCCGGCGCCTGGGCCAAGTTCCGGTACGTGACCTGGCCGTCGATCACCCCGATCGTGATGTTCGCCGTGGTCACCGGGGTCGTGCAGACCATGCAGTACTACACGCAGGCGCTGGTCGCCGGAAAACTCGCCTCGGGCGTCTCCATCGGCCCCGGCTCGGTCATCCAGCCCGGCTACCCCGACCACTCGACCCTCACGGTCCCCCAGCTCGTCTACTCGATGGGCTTCCAGAACTTCAACACCGGGGCGGCGTGCGTCCTCTCGCTCGTCCTGTTCGCCATCGCCATGGCCGTCACCATGCTGCTGATGCGCAAGCGCTCCGGCCTGCTCGCGGCGGAGGACTGATCCCGATGACCACAACCCACACGAATCCGGCGCTCACCGCCCCCCGCACGACACCCCGCACCGCCCCCGCCCGGGGCCCGGCCGCCTCCCGCGCCCGGCGCAAGCGCGTCCTGCACTGGATCGCCGTGCACAGCATCGCGATCGCCGTCGCCCTCCTCTTCGTCCTGCCGTTCGTCTTCGTGTTCCTCACCTCGGTGATGAGCGACGACCAGGCCATGAGCGGCGACCTGTGGCCGGACTCCTGGCACTGGGAGAACTACGGGACCGTCTTCCGGACGGAGGGCTTCCTCGACTGGTGGAAGAACTCGCTGCTCTACGCGGGTCTCGGCACCCTCTTCACGGTCTGCTCGGCGATCCCGGCCGCCTACGCGCTCGCCAAGTTCCGCTTCCGCGGCCGCCGCACGGCGATGATCCTCGTCATCTCGACGATGATGCTGCCGCCGCAGGTCGTCGTGATCCCGATGTACCTGGTGTGGGCCCAGCAGTTCCACCTCTCCGGGACACTGTGGCCGCTGATCATCCCGATGGCGTTCGGCGACGCGTACTCGATCTTCCTGCTCCGTCAGTTCCTGCTGACGATCCCGAAGGAGTACATCGAGTCGGCGAAGGTCGACGGCTGCGGCGAACTGCGCACGCTGCTGCGGATCGTGGTGCCGATGGCGAAGCCGGGCATCGCGGCCATCGCCCTCTTCCAGTTCTTCTACTGCTGGAACGACTACTTCGGGCCGCAGATCTACGCGGCCCAGAACCCCGCCTCGTGGACGCTCAGCTACGGCCTGGAGTCGTTCAAGTCCGCCCACATGGTCAATTGGAACCTGACGATGGCCGCGACGCTGCTCGTGATGGCGCCGGTCTGCCTCGTCTTCTTCTTCGCACAGAAGGCCTTCGTCGAAGGCGTCACCCTCACCGGAGTAAAGGGCTGAGAACCGATATGAAGCTCGCTGTGGTCGGCGGAGGGTCGACCTACACCCCCGAACTCATCGACGGATTCGCGCGGCTGAGGGACACGCTGCCCATCGAGGAGCTCGTCCTCGTCGACCCGGCGGCCGACCGCCTGGAACTGGTCGGCGGCCTCGCGCGGCGCATCTTCGCCAAGCAGGGCCACCCCGGCGTCGTGCGCACCACGTCCGACGTGGACGCGGGCGTCGCCGGCGCGGACGCGGTGCTGCTGCAGCTGCGCGTCGGCGGTCAGGCCGCGCGCAACCAGGACGAGACCTGGCCGCTGGACTGCGGCTGCGTCGGCCAGGAGACGACCGGCGCGGGCGGCCTCGCCAAGGCGCTGCGCACGGTGCCGGTCGTCCTGGACATCGCCGAACGCGTCCGGCGCGCCAACCCGGACGCCTGGATCATCGACTTCACCAACCCGGTCGGCATCGTCACCCGGGCGCTGCTCCAGGCCGGGCACAAGGCCGTCGGCCTGTGCAACGTGGCCATCGGCTTCCAGCGCAAGTTCGCGAAGCTCCTCGACGTGACGCCGGGTGAGGTGCACCTGGACCACGTGGGCCTCAACCACCTCACGTGGGAGCTCGGGGTGCGGCTCGGCGGCCCGGACGGCGAGAACGTGCTGCCGCGGCTCATCGCCGAGCACGGCGACGCGATCGCCGAGGACCTGCACATGCCGCGCACCCTCGTCGACCGGCTCGGCGTCGTCCCCTCGTACTACCTGCGCTACTACTACCAGCACGACGCGGTGGTCTCCGAGCTGCGCACCAAGCCGTCCCGCGCGGCGCAGGTCGCCGAGATGGAGCGCGAACTGCTCCAGATGTACGGGGACCCGACGCTGGACGAGAAGCCGGCGCTGCTCGCCAAGCGCGGCGGCGCGTTCTACAGCGAGGCCGCCGTCGACCTCGCCGCGTCGCTGCTCGGCGGGGGCGGCTCCCCGCACCAGGTCGTGAACACGTACAACAACGGCACCCTGCCGTTCCTGCCCGACGACGCCGTCGTCGAGGTGCAGGCCGCCGTCGACTCCAAGGGCGCCCGGCCGCTGCCCGTCCCGGCGCTCGACCCGCTGTACGCGGGGCTGATCGCCAACGTCACCGCGTACGAGGACCTGGCCCTGGAGGCGGCCCTGCGCGGCGGCCGGGACCGGGTCTTCAGGGCGCTGCTCGCCCACCCGCTGATCGGCCAGATCGAGTACGCCGACCGGCTCACCGACCAGCTGATCGCGCACAACCGGGAGCACCTCGCGTGGGCATGAGCGTCCTTGCCATCGACGCGGGCAACAGCAAGACCGACGTCGCGGTGGTCGCGGCCGACGGCACCGTCGTCGCCGCGGCCCGCGGCGGCGGGTTCCAGCCGCCCCGGGTCGGCGTCCGCGAGGCCGTCGACGTGCTGGCGGACGTCGTCGGACGGGCCTTCGCACAGGCCGGCGTCGACACGGTCGAGCACGTCTCGGCGTGCCTGGCCAACGCGGACCTGCCCGTCGAGGAACGGGAGTTGGCGGCGGAGGTACGGCGGCGCGGCTGGTCGGCGGCGGACCGGGTCGAGGTCCGCAACGACACGTTCGCGGTGCTGCGGGCCGGGCTCCTGGAGGACGCGGAGCCGCGCGGCGTCGCCGTCGTCTGCGGGGCCGGCGTCAACTGTGTCGGCATGCTGCCCGACGGGCGCACCGCCCGCTTCCCCGCCATCGGCAAGATCTCCGGGGACTGGGGCGGCGGGGGCGGCCTCGCCGAGGAGGCGCTGTGGTTCGCGGCGCGGGCCGAGGACGGGCGCGGCGAGCCGACGGCGCTGATGCGGGCGCTGCCCGCGCACTTCGGGCTCGGCTCCATGTACGCGCTCATCGAGGCGATGCATCTGGGGCGGATCCCGGTGGCGCGGCGGCACGAGTGCACGCCCGTGCTCTTCGCGGTCGCCGCCGAGGGTGACGCGGTGGCCCGGGGGCTCGTGGAGCGGATGGCCGAGGAGATCGTGGCGATGTCGGTGGTGGCGCTGCGCCGGCTCGACCTGCTGGAGGCGGAGGTTCCGGTGCTGCTCGGGGGGTCCGTCCTCGCGGCGCGGCACGCGCTGCTGGACTCCACGATCCGGGAGCTGCTGTCGTCCCGGGCCCCGAAGGCCCACCCCCGCGTCGTGACGGAACCGCCCGTGCTGGGGGCGGTGCTGCTGGGCCTCGACGCGGTGGGGGCTCCGCCGGACGCGTACACGAAGGCCCGGGGTCACTACGCCCGTTGAGCGACCGCGGGCCGGTGGGGGCTGGTCGCGCCCCCGCGGCGGAGCCGCATATCGACACAGCCCCGCGCCCCTGAAATGCATGCCCTTCGGGCGCATTTCCCCGATGCATGAACGCCCCTGAGATCGCGCACGAAGTGCGCATCTCCAGGGGCGCGGGGAACTGCGCGAGAAGCCCCACCGGGACGCGGACGGCGACGGACCGGTGGGGCTACGGCGCGTGGTCGGACGGAACCGCGGAGCGCCCGATCACGTGTTCCACAGCGGGGGGTTCACACAAGATCCAGGGAAGCCCTGTGCGGATGCCCACCGCGGCAGCGATAATCGCGGCGACCGGACGACCATGGGGGAGGGGCGAGTGACACACCCGCCGAACGGGAGCGCGGCTCCGCCGACGATGCCGAGCGTGCCGCCACAGACCCGGGGCGGCCCGTCCCCGGCCCCACCGACGAACGCCCCGGCACCCCCCACGGCCCCGGCCCCGCCGCGACGCACGGCCTGGGCTGAGGGCGTCGACCGCCTGAAGGCGGCCGCGATCACGGAGCCGGGCCGGCTCCGCATCATCGGTGCCGTACTCGCCCTGCTCGTCGTCGCGTTCGGCGCGACGACGGCCTGGCAGATGACGGACCGTTCGAGCGCCGCGGACGACGTGCTGCACTCCAGCCAGCCGCTGAGCGCCGACGCCGCCGACATCTACCGCTCGCTCGCGGACGCGAACACCGCCGCGTCCAGTGGGTTCCTGGCGGGGGGCCAGGAACCGGCGGCGGTGCGCGACCGGTACGAGAAGGACATCCGCCGGGCCGCCGACAAGCTGGTGCGGGCCGCGGCCAGCACTGATCCCGACACGCCCTCGGCCCGCACGATCGCGCGTCTGAACACGCTGCTGCCCCAGTACAAGGGCCTCATCGAGCGCGCCCGCGCCAACAACCGGCAGGGTTTCCCGCTGGGCGGCGCGTATCTGCGGTACGCGAACCAGAAGATGCAGACCGAGATGCTCCCGGCCGCCGAGGACCTGTACACGAAGGAGAACCAGCGGCTGCGGGACGACTACGACGCGGCGACCCCGTACCCGTGGATCGCGATCGCGCTCGGCGTCGTCGCGCTCGGCGCCCTCGGCTGGGCCCAGCGCCGCAACTACCGCCGGACGAACCGGGTGTTCAACCAGGGCCTGCTCGGCGCGACCGCCGCGACGACGGTGGTGCTGCTGTGGCTGGTGGTGGGTCACACGGTCGCGCGCAGCGGCCTCGACTCCTCGTACGACCACGGGGTGCGCTCGCTGAACGTGCTGCACGACGCGAGCATCGCCTCCCTGAAGGCGCGGGGCAACGAGAACCTGACGCTGGTCAGCCGTGGCGCCGAGACGGTGTCCGTGCAGGGCGAGACCAAGGACAAGTACGACGTCGACTTCCAGAAGCAGATGGACCTGCTCGGCGGCCGGCTGAAGGAGGCCGCGTCGCTCGCCGACGACGCCTCGGGCCGCACCCCGGTCGGCACCGCGAACAGCGGCATGAAGGAATGGCTGAAGCGCCACGAGGACGCCCGCGCGCAGGACGACTCCGGCAACTACCAGGGCGCCCTCGACAAGATCATCGGTTCGAAGCAGGAGAAGCCGACGGGTGAGTGCTTCGACCAGGTCGACCAGAGCCTCGACAAGGCGCTGGCGCACGAGCAGGAGCAGTTCGACACGTACGCGGGCGACGGACGGGACGCGATGACGGGTCTCGTGGTCGGCTCGGCGGTTCTCGCGGTGCTCGCGGCGGCGGCCGCCGTGCTCGGCATCGGGCGCCGGCTTTCGGAGTACCGGTGAGAGGGGGTGCGGTGATGGACGAGCGACGGACGCGCGGGGTGAGTCTGCGCGGCTGGGGCGGCGTGGCGGCGATGGCGGTGGTGTGCGCCCTGACGGCGGTGTTCGCGCTGCTGCTCCCCCTGACGCAGCGCACGGCGGCGCCGGCCGACGGCGCGGGCGTGGGCTCGGCGGGCGTGGCCGACGGCACGCAGGCGCGGGCGACGGACTGCGAGGCGGGCGTGGACGGCAAGGAGCCGGAGCGCAGCCTGCGTCCGAGCGGCGACGAGTCCGGGGACGCCGTGCGGGAGATCAAGGACCGCGGCTATCTGTCGGTCGGCGTCGACCAGAACAGCTACCGCTGGGGCTACCGCGATCCCAACAACCAGGACAAGAAGAGCGAGCTGGAGGGCTTCGACATCGATCTCGCGCACGAGATCGCGGGCGAGATCCTCGGCGACCCGAGCGCGGTGCGCCTCAAGGCCATCCCGACGAACGAGCGCATCCCGGCGATCCAGCGCGGCGACGTCGACATGGTCGTGCGCACGATGACGATCAGCTGCACGCGCCTGGACGAGGTGGCGTTCTCCACCGCGTACTTCCAGACGGGGCAGCAGGTCCTCGCGCCGAAGACGGACAAGGACATCAAGGGCTTCGGCCCGTCGCTCGCGGACAAGCGGATCTGCACCGCGACCGGTTCGACCGCGTTCGAGACGCTGGACGGCGCGAAGAAGTCCGGCAAGCTGCCGGCCAGCGCCGACATCTCGACGACGGTGCCGAACCAGCTGGACTGCCTGGTGCGGCTGCAGCTCGGCGAGGTGGACGCGGTGGTGACCGACGGCGCGCTCGCGGCGAGCCAGGCCGCGCAGGACCCGACGGTGGAGCTGAAGGGCGACCCGTTCACCGAGGAGTACTACGGCGTCGCGATGAAGAAGGACGCGGACGGTTTGGTGCGCCGGGTCAACAAGGTGCTGGAGGACTACCGCGAGGACGGCGGCTGGCAGAAGTCGTACGACTTCTGGCTCAAGCCGGCGCTCGGCGCGTCCGACGGGCCGCCCGCCCCGAAGTACAAGTGACCCGCACACCGGCACGACGAACAGCGAGAGGTGATCGATGGGCGACGCGGGACCCCCTGGTCCGGTGATGGACCGGGACGAGGTGGACCGTGCCCTGGCCCGGCTCGGCGCCGAGCACGAGGCGGTCGAGACGTCGCTGCTCGCGCTCCAGGACCACGCGGGACGCCGCCTGCTGGAGGGCGCCGAGCTGACCGGGACGACCCGGGACCGCTGGGCGTCGGCCGAGCAGGCGATCACGCTGCTCTGGACGTACTTCGACGCGTACGCGGGCACCCTGCGCACGGCGCGGGAGATCCGGTCGCGGCGTCGCTGGTCCAGCCGGGACGATCTGGTGGAGCTGACCGAGCTGCTGCGCGGCGAGTGCGTGACGGTGGCCTCGGGCGCGGGCGGCTCCGCGCCGTCGTCGATCACGGGTCCGGCGAAGCTGTCGGAGCGGTTCACGCTGGCCGCGCTCGTGGAGCGGATGAACGAGCTGTACGCGTCCTCCCTGGACATGGTGGTGGCCGCGGACGCCGTCTGGTCGGCGCTGCCCGCCCGGATAGACCTGCTCGCGGCCGAGCTGGGGCGCACCCGCCAGCTGGCGCACTCGGTGGGGGTGCGTCCCGGTGAGCATCCGGCGGGCGACGACCTGGAGCGGATCACCGGCGCGCTGACCCGGCTGCGCTCCGAGGTGGTGTCGGACCCGCTCGCGTACTGGCAGAAGGCGCCGGGGAGTTCGGCGCCGGGCGGCGGCCGTCCGGACACGGCGGCGTACGACCGGCAGGCGCGGGCGCTGGACGAGGTGCGCCGGGAGATCGAGGCCGTGCTGACGGTCCGGCAGGACGCGGAGGCGCGGCTCGGCAAGCTGCGGGACGTGCTGTCGCGGGCGGACCGCACGCTCGCGGAGGCGCGGTCGGCGCGCGGGGAGGTCCTCGCGAAGATCGCCGCGTCGGAGGTGCCCGCGGTGTCGGGCCCGCCGACGGCCCTCCAGGAACAGCTCGCCGCGGCGGCCGACTACCGGCGGCACGGCCAGTGGCACCGCCTCTCGCCGCTGCTCGAGTCCCTGGAGTCGAAGGCGGAGGACGAACTGCTGCGCGCCCGCGAGTCGTTGACGGCGGTGACGGCGCCGCTGGCGGTGCGCGCGGAGCTGCGCGGCCGCCTGGACGCGTACAAGGCGAAGGTGGCGCGGCTCGGTTACGCGGAGGATCCGTTCCTGGTGGAGCGGTACGACGCGGCGCGCCGCATGCTGTGGAGCGCGCCCTGCGATCTGCGGGCGGCCGAGGCGGCGGTGCTGCGCTATCAGCGGGCGGCGGCCGAGGCGCTGTCGTCACCGGGCGGGCCCGCGGGGGCCGCGCCCACGGACCGGAGGGGGGAGCCGTAGCCGTGAAGTGCACGCGGCCCGGTTGCACGGGCAGTTACGAGGACATGGGCGGGGAGCTGTACTGCGACACGTGCGGCCTCAAGCCGGCGGCGGCGCCCGCGGGCGCCCTGTCGGAGGGGTCGTCGCGCAGTGCGGCGACGCACGCCTCGGCGTCGCCCGCGCCCCGCCCTCCGGGCACCTGTCAGCGGCCCGGCTGCGGCGGCCGGTACGAGGACGTGGGCGGCGGCGAGCTGTACTGCGACACGTGCGGGCTGGCCCCGGTGGTCGCGGCGAACGGGATGGTGTCGTCGCCGCCGACCGGGATCGCGGGCGGCGGTTCGCGCGGTTCGCAGAGTTCGTCGAGCGCGCGGGCGTCGTCGCGGACCTCGTCGCGGTCCTCGCAGTCGCGCCGCTCGGTGTCGGGCCGGCTCTCGCGTTCGCTGTCGGGGAGTTCGACGTCGCGGTCGGTGTCGGTGCGCAGTTCGGGCGCCTCGGCGAGCAGTTCGGGCCGGGCGCGGCTGGGCGCCGGTCTGGTGCGGGTGCCGGACGTGCCGCGGCCCGACCCGCGCGCGATGGTGCAGAAGCATCCCGAGGTGCCCGAGCGGAAGCGATTCTGCTCGCGCTCGGACTGCGGGGCGCCGGTGGGCCGGGCGCGCGGTGACCGGCCGGGCCGGACGGAAGGGTTCTGCACCAAGTGCGGGCACCCGTACTCGTTCGTGCCGAAGCTGGCCGCGGGCGACATCGTGCACGGCCAGTACGAGGTCGTGGGCTGTCTGGCGCACGGCGGTCTCGGCTGGGTGTACCTGGCGATCGACCGCGCGGTGTCGGACCGCTGGGTGGTCCTGAAGGGCCTGCTCGACACGGGTGACCAGGACGCGATGGCGGCGGCGATCTCGGAGCGCCGCTTCCTGGCGGAGATCGAGCACAGCAACATCGTGCGGATCTACAACTTCGTCGAGCACCTCGACCAGCGCACCGGCTCCATGGACGGCTACATCGTCATGGAGTACGTGGGCGGCAAGTCGCTCAAGGAGATCGCCAACGAGCGGCGCACCCCGGACGGCAAGCGGGACCCGCTGCCGGTGGAGCAGGCGTGCGCGTACGGGATCGAGGCCCTGGAGGCGCTCGGTCACCTGCACAGCCGCAATCTCCTGTACTGCGACTTCAAGGTCGACAACGCGATCCAGACCGAGGACCAGCTCAAGCTCATCGACATGGGCGCGGTCCGGCGGATGGACGACGACGAGTCGGCGATCTACGGCACGGTCGGCTACCAGGCGCCGGAGGTCGCCGAGCTCGGCCCGTCGGTCGCCTCCGACCTCTACACGGTGGCCCGCACGCTCGCCGTGCTGACCTTCGACTTCCAGGGCTACACGAACGTGTTCGTGGACTCCCTGCCGGACCCGGACACCATCGAGGTCTTCCGCCGCTACGAGTCCTTCTACCGGCTCCTCGTGCGGGCCACGGACCCGGACCCGGCGCGCCGGTTCGCGTCCGCGCAGGAGATGGCGGAGCAGCTGACGGGCGTCCTGCGCGAGGTCGTGGCGCTGCAGACGAACCGGCCCCGGCCCGCGCTCTCCACCCTGTTCGGCCCCGAGGTGAAGGTCACGGACACCGAGCTGTTCCGCGTCCTGGACGGGGACGTGTCGCGGCTCGGGGCGCGGACCGTGCCCGAGCGCCGGCGGCGCGGGTCCGGTGCGGCGGCGGCGCTGCCCGCGGCCCCGGACCGCCCCGCGCTCCCGCCGTCCCCGGCCGAGCTGGTGCGCCCCCTCGCGGCGGCCGCCACGGCGCTGGCCCTGCCGGTGCCGCGGGTCGACCCGGGCGATCCGAACGCCGGGTTCCTGGCGGGCCTGATGGCGTCGGCACCCGCCGAGCTGATCGCGGCGCTGCACGCGGCGCCGACCGGCTCCCTGGAGCTGCGCCTGCGCGAGCTGCGGGCCCGCCTGGAGATGGGCGAGATGGACTCGGCGCACCGGGGCCTGACGGCGCTGGAGGCGGACCATCCGGACGACTGGCGGGTGGTCTGGTACCGGGGCGTGGCGGCACTCGCGACGGGCGACCACGCGAACGCGGCGCTGTCGTTCGACGCGATCTACGACGCGTTCCCGGGCGAGCCGGCGCCGAAGCTGGCGCTCGGCGTGTGCGCGGAGGTGCTCGGCCAGTTGGACAACGCGGCGGAGTACTACCGCCTCGTGTGGGCGACGGACCCGAGTTATGTGAGCGCCGCGTTCGGTCTCGCCCGCGTGCAGTGGGCGGCCGGGGACCGGGGCGGCGCGGTGCGCACCCTGGAGTCGGTGCCGGAGGCGTCGATCCACTACACGGCGGCGCGGGTCGCCGCCGTACGGGCCCGGCTGCGCGGCCGGACGGCGGGGGGCGCCCCCCAGGGGGACCCGCTGCTGGGGGATCTGACGGCGGCGGCCGGGCAGGTGGAGGCGCTCGACGCGTTCGGCCTGGACGCCGTGCGCCGCGAGGAGTTGTCCACCGAGGTCCTCGGTACGGCGCTGGACTGGGTACTCTCCGGTAGGCAGGGTTCCGCTCCGCCGCAGGCCCCCGCCCGTGCGGCGGTGCTCGGCAGCGACCTGGACGAGCGCGGCCTGCGCCTGGGCCTGGAGCGTTCGTACCGGACACTGGCCAGGCTCGCCCGGCGGGGCGAGGAGAGGATCGAACTGGTGGAGCGGGCCAACCGTTACCGCCCCCGGACGTGGGTGTGAGTTGATGTCGCAGACGCAGAAGGCGGCCGCCATGTCAGTGTGTCCCAGCTGCGCGGAACCGCTCGAGGAGAGCGACCGCTTCTGCGGCGCGTGCGGGTACGACCTGTCGGCGGGGCCGGACGACCGGCCGACGCTGACGATGGCCGCACCCGACCTCGGGCCGGAGAACGAGGCGGAGAGCGAGCCCGGGGCCGCCTCCGTGGAGTGGCCGGCCGCGCAGGAGGTGGACAGCTCGGACACTCCCGCGCCGGTGCATCTGCCGACCGATCTGGAGGGCACGGACTCGGCGGGCGGTGAACTGCCCACGGCGGTCCGCTTCGACGGGCCCGACGCGGCGGCCGACGACTCCGGTGAGGACTTCCGGCTCGCGGCGCCCGACCCGCGGACGGCGACGACGCAGGAGCTGGAGGCGGCGACGCCGCCGGCCGGCACCAAGCTGTGCGTGGCGTGCCGGTCCGGGCAGGTCGACCCGGACGGCTACTGCGAGAACTGCGGGCACGCCCAGCCGCGCGAACGCGACCACATGGAGCAGGAGTTGGGCGCGGTCGCCGCGGTCAGCGACCGGGGCCTGCGCCACCACCGCAACGAGGACGCGTTCGCGGTGTCGTCGGCGGCGCTGCCC
>NZ_JBHYTK010000111.1:0-8939 GCF_042749255.1 Streptomyces sp. NPDC059524
GACAAGGACGACTGGATCGCGGACGTCCCGAACATGGAGCTCGGCGGCCTCGGCCACGGCGCCGACCCGGTCGCGTCGGGCTTCGGCGCGCGGGTCTTCGCGGCCGGCGACGCCCAGGGGCACACCGGGTACTTCGTGCCCGGCACGGAGAGCCTGCGGAACTTCGCGGAGATCGGGACTGGCGCGTACCGATCGGTGAGCTGTGCCGACGGGAACGAGGGCTGCCGGAAGTGATTTTCCGGTGCCGGCGCCTTCCGACGCGCGTAGAGAGCGGTGGAACAGTGGTCCGACGCGACAGGCGACGGAGGGACGCGTGCCGCATACGATGAGCCGCATGGGTGACGTACTGGCCGGATTTCATGCCGCCTGGGAGTTCGCGTCCGACTCCGTGCTCATCCGCTTCGAACGGGGGATCCGCACGCCGAGGCTGCTCCAGGCACTCGGCGAGCGCCGTATCCCGCTGGAAGCGATCACGGGGGTGACGCTGACGCCGGGCAAGCGCGGCACCGTCGTGCTGCAGGCGGTGCCACGTCCGGGCGCCGACCCGCTGATGGACGCGGCGGCCGGGCAGCTCAAGGAGGGGTGCGACCCCTATCGCCTCGTGCTGCCCGCGGAGCGGGAGACGCTCGCCGAGTACTACGCGGACGAGCTGCGGGCGCGGCTCCTCGACGACGGGTCGGCCGCGGCCGACTTCCTGGTCGATCCCCCGAAGGCGCCGCTCCACTTCAAGGCGTACGACGGCAAGGCCACCTTCGACGGCGCCGCGGTGTCGTTCCGCTGGTTCTGGACGGGTGCCTCCTCCGCGAAGTGGAAGGCGGGCGACAAGACCTTCCCGGTCAGCGAGCTGAGCGGGGTCGAGTGGCGCTCCCCCGAGCTGTTCGAGGGGCATCTGCGGCTCGTGCCGCGGGACGCGGGGCTCGACGAGCGGCCCGGGCAGGCCGACCAGGACCCGGCCGCGGTCGTCTTCGGGCTCGGCTACGGTCCGGTCCACGAGTCGCTGCCGTTCGCCGCGTCCGTGCTGGCCGCCGTGCGCTCGGCGAGCCCGTCCGGGGCGCCGCCCGCCCGGCGCGACCCGGCGGACATCGCCGACCGGATCCGGCACCTCGGCGAGCTGCACCAGGCGGGGCTGGTCACGGACGCGGAGTTCTCCTCGAAGAAGGCGGAACTCCTCGCGGAGCTGTGACCCGCGTCAGCCGTTCCCCCTGCCGTACAGGTCGATCTTGAAGTCGAGGACGGCGAGCGTGTCCTGGAGCTCGGCGATCCGGTTCAGCACGTCCCGGCGGGTCGACTCCAGCAGCTCCCGGCGCTCGTCGAAGGTGTGCTCGCCGAGCCGTACGAGCTCCGCGTACCGGACCATGTGGGCCACCGGCATCCCGGTGAGCCGCAGTTTGCCGACGAAGGCGAGCCAGTCGAGGTCGCGGTTGCTGTAGCGGCGCTGCCCGGTGTGCGAGCGGTCGACGTCGGGCAGCAGCCCGATCCGCTCGTACCAGCGCAGGGTGTGCGCGGTCAGCCCCGTGCAGGCGACGACCTCGCTGATGGTGTAGCGGTCCTGGCCGTCGGGCCGCGGATGCCCCTCCGGCGCCGAGGCACAGACGTCGACCTTGGTCTGGGTGGATACGGGCGTGGTCTCCATCACCGTCATGACCCCACGCTAGAACCTTCGAGCGCACTCCAGGCAAGCATCCGGCGACACGCGCCGCCCGGCTCCGCGCCGAAACGCGCACGACAACCCGACCGGGCGTCGTTACGGTGCCGGTCATGTCTCTCGTCCGCCGTGCCGTCCCCGAGGACGCCGAAGAACTCGTCCGGCTCCGCAAGATCATGCTCGACGCGATGAGCCCGAGCCGGGACGTGGGCTGGCAGCCGGCCGCCCTCACCACCCTGCGCCGTCACCTCGCCTCCCCCGACGGGGAGTTGGCCGCGTTCGTGGTGGACGCCCCGGACGGTTCCGGGACGCTCGCCGCCTGCGCGGCGGGCAGCGTGCACCAGGGCCTGGGCGGTCCCGGGAACCCCGCGGGCCTCTCCGGTCACGTCTTCAACGTCTGCACGGATCCCGGGCACCGCCGCCGCGGCTACTCCCGCCACTGCCTGGAGGCGCTGCTCGGCTGGTACCGGGAGCGCGGCGTGCCCCGGATCGACCTGCTCGCGACCGCGTCCGGCGAGCCGCTGTACGCCTCCCTCGGCTTCGAGCGGACCCCCGCTCCCGCCATGCGGCTCACGCTTTAGGCTCGTGGGCATGGAGAGCCTCGCCTTGATCGAGAACTGGCCGGTGCCCACCGCCGCCGCGGCCGTCGTACGTGCCGACGGAAGCGTCCTGGGCAGCCACGGGCCGACGGAGCACCGGTTCCCGCTGGCCTCGGTGACCAAGCCGCTCGCCGCCTACGCCGCCCTCGTCGCGTACGAGGAGGGGGCCGTGGAGCTGGACGAGCCGGCCGGGCCCGAGGGGTCGACCGTGCGGCACCTGCTCGCGCACACCAGCGGGCTCGCCTTCGACGAGCACCGGGTGACCTCGGCGCCGGGCACCCGGCGGCTGTACTCGAACGCCGGGTTCGAGGTGCTCGGGGACCACATCGCGAAGGCGACCGAGATCCCGTTCGCGGACTACCTGCGGCAGGCCGTGTTCGAGCCGCTGGGCATGAAGAACAGCTCGCTGGAGGGGTCGCCGGCCAAGGACGGGGTGTCGACCGTCGCCGACCTCGTGCGCTTCGCCGCCGAGGTGCAGGCGCCGCGCCTGCTCGACCCGCGCACCGTCGCCGAGGCGATGACCGTGCAGTACCCGGGCACGAAGGGCGTCCTGCCGGGGTACGGGCACCAGAACCCCAACGACTGGGGGCTCGGTTTCGAGATCCGGGACCACAAGTCGCCGCACTGGACCGGCGGTTCGTCCTCGCCGCGCACCTTCGGCCACTTCGGCCAGTCCGGCACGTTCCTGTGGGTCGACCCGGCGGCGGGCGTGGCGTGCGTCGCGCTGACGGACCGCGCGTTCGGCCCGTGGGCGGCCGAGGTGTGGCCGCCCTTCACGGACGCCGTGCTCGCCGAGCTCTGAGCCGGGCCGGCCGAGGCCCGAACGAGAGGCCCTAGGTCATCTCCCAGACCAGCAGCTGGGCCGGTGTCGTCGCCAGCGCCTCCGGGCCGTCCTCGTCGGTGAGGCGCGCGGCGTCGCCCGGCGCCAACTCCGCTTCCCCGAGCACCACTTCGCCGTCCACCACGTGGACGTAGACGTACGGGGCCGCGGGCAGCCGGGTGCGCTCGCCCGCGGCCAGGCGCCGCACGTGCAGCAGCGCGCCCGCCTCCGGCACGTCGTACGGGGTGGAGTCGGCGATGCCGCGCACCACCTCGTAGCGGGGCTCGCCGCCGGGGTCGCGGGGCGCCAGCCACATCTGCAGGAAGGTGAGCGGCGCGCTGGTCGAGTCGTTGCGCTCGACGTGCCGGACGCCGCCGCCGGAGCTGAGGTGCTGCACGTCGCCGGGCCGCACGACCGTCTCGTGGCCCGCCGAGTCGCGGTGGGTCAGCTCGCCGCGCACGACCCAGGTGATGATCTCGGTGTGGCTGTGCGGATGCTCGGAGAAGCCGGCGCCGGGTCCGAGCCGCTCCTCGTTGCAGGCCAGGATCGCGCCGAAGCGCAGGTTGTCCGGGTCGTAGTGCGGGCCGAAGGAGAACGCGTGGCGGGACTCGATACCGGCCTCGGGCTCGCCTCCCGGATAGCGCTCGCCCGCCCTGCGTATGTCTCTCACACCTCCACGGTAGCCCGGCGTCCGCGGCCCGTACCGAAGTCCGGCAGGACCCTCCACTCCGCCGGGCCGCCCTGATAAGGCAGTCTTGTCCCGTGCCCCAATCGGAATCAGCGCAGCCCTCATCGAACGAACCGGCGGACCGTCACCCGGAAGCCCCTGCGGCGCCTCACTCCCACGAGGCGACCCTGAAGCGTCTGGAGAAGTCGTCCGGAGCGCTCGCCGCGCAGGCGATCACGCGCATGGACGAGATGCTGCCCTGGTACCGGGCCATGCCGCCGGAGAACCGGTCGTGGATCGGTCTGGTCGCCCAGGCCGGCATCGCCGCGTTCACCGAGTGGTTCCGGCACCCGGACGCCCCGCAGGCGATCTCCACCGACGTGTTCGGCACGGCCCCGCGCGAGCTGACCCGGGCGATCACCCTGCGCCAGACCGTGGAGATGGTGCGCACCACCATCGAGGTCATGGAGTCGGCCATCGACGAGGTGGCCGCGCCGGGCGACGAGAGCGTGCTGCGTGAGGCGCTGCTCGTCTACGCGCGCGAGATCGCCTTCGCGACCGCCCAGGTGTACGCACAGGCCGCGGAGGCCCGGGGCGCGTGGGACGCGCGCCTGGAGTCCCTCGTGGTGAACGCGGTGCTGTCCGGCGAGGCCGACGAGGGCGCCGTCAGCCGCGCCGCGGCGCTCGGCTGGAACTCCCCGGAGCACGTGTGCGTCGTCCTCGGCACCGCCCCCGACGGGGACAGCGAGCTGACCGTGGAGGCGATCCGGCGGGCCTCGCGGCACGCGAAGCTGCAGGTCCTGACCGGGGTGCTCGGCGACCGGCTCGTCGTCATCGCGGGCGGCAGCGACAATCCGCTGGCCGTCGCCAAGTCGCTGATCGGCCCGTTCGCGGCCGGTGCCGTGGTCGCCGGGCCCGTGGTGCCCGACCTGCTGGCGGCCACCCGGTCCGCGCAGGCCGCGGCCGCCGGCCTCAAGGCGTGCGGGGCCTGGCAGGACGCGCCGCGCCCCGTCCTCGCGGACGATCTGCTGCCGGAGCGCGCGATCGCGGGAGACCCGGCGGCGCGCGAGCAGCTGGTGGAGGAGATCTACAGACCACTGGAGGAAGCGGGCTCGGCGCTCCTGGAGACGCTCAGTGTCTATCTGGAACAGGCGAGCAGCCTGGAGGGCGCGGCACGGATGCTGTTCGTGCACCCCAACACCGTTCGCTACCGGCTCCGACGTGTGACCGACGTCACCGGGTGGTCGCCCTCTGATGTCCGCTCGGCGTTCACCCTGCGCATCGCGCTGATTCTCGGACGGCTCGCCGACGTCGAATCTCAGCCGTAGTCAGGCATTGCCGTTTGTCGGGGGTCTACAATTCCCCCTTCGGTTCTTCGTCCCTGTCCCCACGGGCGGCCCGACCCGTCCCCAAGAGAGAGTGTGAGAGTGCTCGTACTCGTCGCTCCCGGCCAAGGCGCTCAGACGCCCGGCTTCCTGACTCCCTGGCTCGACCTCCCCGGCGCAGCGGACCGCGTCGCGGCCTGGTCCGACGCCATCGGACTCGACCTCGCCCACTACGGCACGCAGGCCGACGCGGACGCGATCCGCGACACGGCCGTCGCCCAGCCGCTGCTCGTCGCGGCCGGAATCCTCTCGGCGTCCGCGCTCGGTGACCTCGCCCCCGGCGCCGTGGCGGGCCACAGCGTCGGCGAGTTCACCGCCGCCGCGTTCGCCGGTGTCCTCGACGACACGGCCGCGCTGAAGCTCGTGCGCTCGCGCGGTCTGGCGATGGCCGAGGCCGCCGCGATCACCGAGACGGGCATGTCGGCGCTGCTCGGCGGCGACCCCGAGGTGACCGTCCCGCACCTGGAGAAGCTGGGCCTGACCGCCGCGAACGTGAACGGCGCGGGCCAGATCGTGGCCGCCGGCACGCTGGAGCAGCTGGCCGCGCTCGACGCCGACAAGCCCGAGGGCGTGCGCCGCGTGGTGCCGCTGAAGGTGGCCGGCGCGTTCCACACCGAGCACATGGCCCCGGCCGTGGCGACGCTGGAGGAGGCCGCCAAGGCGCTGGCCCCGGCCGACCCCACGGTCACGTACGTGTCGAACAAGGACGGCCGGGCCGTCGCGACCGGCGCCGAGGTCGTGTCCCGGCTCGTCGGCCAGGTCGCGAACCCGGTCCGCTGGGACCTGTGCATGGAGACGTTCCAGGAGCTCGGCGTCACCGCGCTGATCGAGGTGTGCCCCGGCGGCACGCTCACCGGCATCGCCAAGCGCGCCCTGCCCGGCGTGAAGACCCTCGCCCTGAAGACCCCCGACGACCTCGACGCGGCCCGCGCCCTGATCGCCGACGTTACGGCCTGAGAAGGAGATCCGAGCAGCATGTCGAAGATCAAGCCCAGCAAGGGTGCTCCGTACGCGCGGATCCTCGGCGTGGGCGGCTACCGCCCGACGCGGGTCGTGCCCAACGAGGTGATCCTCGAGAAGATCGACTCCTCCGACGAGTGGATCCGTTCGCGCTCCGGCATCTCCACGCGGCACTGGGCGAACGACGAGGAGACCGTCTCGATGATGTCGGTCGAGGCGTCCGGCAAGGCCATCGCCGACGCGGGCATCCGGCCCGAGCAGATCGGCGCCGTGGTCGTGTCGACGGTCTCGCACTTCGCGCAGACCCCGGCCATCGCGACGGAGATCGCGGACAGGCTGGGCACGCAGAAGGCCGCCGCGTTCGACATCTCCGCGGGCTGCGCCGGTTTCGGCTACGGTCTGACCCTGGCCAAGGGCATGATCGTCGAGGGCTCGGCGGAGTACGTCCTCGTCATCGGTGTGGAGCGGCTGTCGGACCTGACCGACCTGGAGGACCGCGCGACGGCCTTCCTGTTCGGTGACGGCGCCGGTGCCGTGATCGTGGGCCCCGCCCAGGAGCCCGCGATCGGCCCGACCGTGTGGGGTTCCGAGGGCGACAAGGCCGGCACGATCAAGCAGACGATGCCGTGGGACACCTTCCGTGTCGGCGACGTCGCGCAGCTGCCCCTCGACGAGTCGGGCAACGTCAAGTTCCCTGCGATCACGCAGGAGGGCCAGGCGGTCTTCCGCTGGGCCGTGTTCGAGATGGCGAAGGTCGCCCAGCAGGCGCTGGACGCGGCCGGAATCACCCCGGACGACCTGGATGTCTTCATTCCTCACCAGGCCAACGAGCGGATCATCGACTCGATGGTGAAGACTCTCAAGCTGCCGGAGCACGTCACGGTCGCCCGCGACGTGCGCACCACCGGCAACACCTCGGCCGCCTCGATCCCGCTCGCTATGGAGCGGCTCCTGGCGACCGGCGAGGCCAAGAGCGGCGACACCGCGCTCGTCATCGGCTTCGGGGCGGGTCTCGTGTACGCCGCCACGGTCGTTACCCTCCCCTAGGTGTCCCGCACCGGATCGTCAGGTCCGGACGGCACACCGCCCCACCTCTGGATACACACCGAAGGAGCGCCATCATGGCCGCCACTCAGGAAGAGATCGTCGCGGGTCTCGCCGAGATCGTGAACGAGATCGCCGGCATCCCCACCGAGGACGTCCAGCTGGACAAGTCCTTCACCGACGACCTGGACGTCGACTCGCTGTCCATGGTCGAGGTCGTCGTCGCCGCCGAAGAGCGCTTCGACGTCAAGATCCCGGACGACGACGTCAAGAACCTCAAGACCGTCGGCGACGCCACGAAGTACATCCTCGACCACCAGGCCTGAGCCGCCGGCTCAAGACCCTGAGGTCGGTCGCTCCGCCACCCGGCGGTGGCGCCGCTGAATCCCTCGTATCCGTTGGAGAAAGAATTCCTGTGAGCTCGACCAATCGCACCGTGGTCGTCACCGGTATCGGCGCAACCACACCGCTGGGTGGCGACGCGACGTCCACCTGGGAGGGCCTGGTCGCCGGACGTTCCGGCGTCAAGCCCCTCGAACAGGAGTGGGCCGCCGAGCAGGCGGTCCGCATCGCGGCTCCGGTCGCCGTGGACCCGAGCGAGGTCATCCCTCGCCCGCAGGCCCGCAAGCTGGATCGTTCCGCCCAGTTCGCTCTGATCGCCGCCAAGGAGGCGTGGGCCGACGCCGGCTTCACCGCCAAGGCCGGCGAGGACGAGAGCGTGGACCCCGACCGTCTGGGCGCCGTCATCGCGTCCGGCATCGGCGGCGTGACCACGCTGCTCGACCAGTACGACGTGCTGAAGGAGAAGGGCGTCCGCCGCGTCTCCCCGCACACCGTTCCGA
Organism: Streptomyces sp. NPDC059524; assembly: GCF_042749255.1. Taxonomy (NCBI): domain Bacteria; kingdom Bacillati; phylum Actinomycetota; class Actinomycetes; order Kitasatosporales; family Streptomycetaceae; genus Streptomyces; species Streptomyces sp. NPDC059524. The sequence goes on from NZ_JBHYTK010000111.1 coordinate 7,963, forward strand.
TGCTGATGCCCAACGGCCCGTCGGCCAACGTGGGCCTGGCCGTGAACGCCCGCGCGGGTGTCCACACCCCGGTCTCCGCCTGTGCGTCGGGCGCCGAGGCCATCGGCTACGGCATCGAGATGATCCGCACCGGCCGCGCCGACGTCGTCGTCTGCGGTGGCACGGAGGCGGCCATCCACCCGCTCCCCATCGCCGCGTTCGGCAACATGATGGCGATGTCGAAGAACAACGACGACCCGCAGGGTGCCTCGCGCCCCTACGACACCGGCCGGGACGGCTTCGTCCTCGGTGAGGGTGCCGGCGTCATCGTCCTGGAGTCCGCCGAGCACGCCGCCAAGCGTGGCGCCCGCGTCTACGCGGAGGCGGTCGGCCAGGGCATCTCCGCCGACAGCCACGACATCGTGCAGCCGGAGCCGGAGGGCCGCGGCATCGCGCAGGCCCTGCAGAACCTGCTGGACAACTCCGACCTGGACCCGGCCGAGATCGTGCACGTGAACGCGCACGCGACCTCGACGCCGGCCGGTGACGTGGCCGAACTGAAGGCGCTGCGCAAGGTCTTCGGCGACGACACGGACCACTTCGCGGTCTCCGCGACGAAGTCGATGACCGGGCACCTGCTCGGTGGCGCGGGCGGCATCGAGTCCGTCGCGTCGATCCTCGCCCTGTACCACCGGGTGGCTCCGCCGACGATCAACGTGGAGAACCTGGACCCCGAGGCCGCTGCCGCAGCGGACATCGTCCGCGGTGAGGCGCGCAAGCTGCCCGTCGAGGGCCGGATCGCCGCGCTGAACGACTCGTTCGGCTTCGGCGGCCACAACGTGGTGCTGGCGTTCAGGTCCGTCTGACCTGCCGTTCAGCGGTGAAGGGGCCCGCCGGGGGGGGGGGGGCCCGGGGGCCCCCCCCCGCACACCCCCCCCGCCGCCCACACCAGCGCGGTCTGGTATAAAAAAATAACAGCAACCCACACACACAGTGAG
>NZ_JBHYTK010000111.1:8949-27361 GCF_042749255.1 Streptomyces sp. NPDC059524
CCGCCCAGAGCGGGGCGGGCCCGCGCGGCGCCGGGGGCCCGCCGACCCGCGGGGGTGGGGCCCCGGGGGTTCCCCCCCGGGCCGGCCCCCTTCGTCATCCCCGGCGCGCTACACGACCTGGTGGAGCCAGCGCACGGGTGCGCCCTCGCCCGCGTAGCGGAAGGGTTCCAGTTCGTCGTCCCAGGGCTTGCCGAGGAGGCGGGCGACCTCGGACTCCAGGTCGGTCTCGCCGCGCTGGGAGCGGGTCAGGGCGGCGCGCAGACGGTCCTCCGGGATCAGGATGTCGCCGTGCACACCGGTGACGGCGTGGAAGATGCCGAGTTCGGGTGTGGCACTGTAGCGCTCGCCCTCGGCCGCCGCGCAGGGCTCGGCCGTGACCTCGAAGCGCAGCAGCTGCCAGCCGCGCAGTGCGGAGGCGAGTTGGGCGGCGGTGCCGGCCTCGCCCCGCCAGGAGAACTCCGATCTCCAGGTGCCGGGCGCCGCGGGCTGTCTGATCCAGTCGAGACTGACGCGCGCACCGAGCACGCCCGCGACCGCCCACTCGACATGCGGGCACAGCGCGCGTGGCGCGGAGTGCACGTAGAGAACTCCACGTGTCGTCACCGGGACCTCCCGTGTCGACCGGATCGAAAAGACTCCGACAAAAAGGGACAAATTTAACGTGTTGTAATTTAGCGGAACCGGTACAGCGAGATCTCACCGGGTCGACCCGGGACCCCGGGGCGAGGCTATCGCGGAGCGGTGCAAGGAGTGTGTCGTACTGTCGGTCCCGGGGCGCACAAACTCCGACCTTTCACCCGGCGGGGCGCAACCCCGGCCCCGCGTACGGCGTCAGACGGGGCGGCAGGGTGTGCGCACGGCGGACGAAGCTTGACGACGGCGATTGACGGAGAGGACCACGGATGCGGGCGCGGAGTCACCGGGCGGTGGCCGGTGTGGTGGCGGGCGTCCTCGGTCTCTCGGCGCTGACGGCCTGTTCGGGCACGGCCGACACCTCGCAGGGCGCGCGCGGCACCCGTTCCTCGCCCTCGCCGTCCCCCTCCCCCACGCCGGCCTGGGACACGAGCCCGGAGTCGGTCGCCGCGGTGGGCGACTCGATCACGCGCGGCTTCGACGCGTGCAGCGTCCTGTCGGACTGCCCCGAGGTGTCGTGGGCGACGGGTTCGGACGCGCAGGTACGCAGTCTCGCGGTACGGCTGCTGGGCACGAGCCGCGCGCAGACGCACAGTTGGAACTACGCGCGCACCGGCGCCCGGATGGAGGACCTGCCGGCGCAGATGGCGCGGGCCGGGGCCCGCACCCCGGAGCTGGTGACGGTGATGGCGGGGTCCAACGACGCGTGCCGGCCGACCGCCACGTCGATGACGCCGGTCAGCACGTTCCGGGAGGACTTCGAGAAGTCGCTGCGGCGGCTGCGCGAGGCGGCGCCGAAGGCGCAGGTCTACGTGATGAGCGTGCCGGACCTGAAGCGGCTGTGGTCCGAGGGCCGCGCCAGCGATCTGGGCAAGCAGGTGTGGAAGCTCGGGATCTGTTCGTCGATGCTGGCCGATCCGGACGCCCTGGACGCGGTCGCGGGGGCCCGGCGGGACCGGGTGCAGGAGCGCGTGATCGCGTACAACAAGGTGCTCGAGGACGTGTGCGCGCAGGACGAGCGGTGCCGGTACGACGGCGGCGCGGTCTTCGACTACCGGTTCGGGCAGCGGCAGTTGAGCCACTGGGACTGGTTCCATCCGAGCCGGGACGGGCAGGCGCGGCTCGCGGCGCTCGCGTACCGCGGGGTGACGTCGAGGGAGCCGGTGCGGGAACCCGGGGCGTGAGCCGGCGGGGCCCGGCGTAGGGTCCCGGTCATGCGCAGCGAACTTTTCGGCACACTTTCCGACACCGATGAACTTCTCTCGTCCGATGTCCATCGCTGGACGCTCGAACGGGACGGGGTGCGGGTGCGCGTCCTGACGTACGGCGGGATCGTGCAATCGGTCGAGACGCCCGACCGGACGGGCGCGCGGGCCGACGTGGTGCTCGGGTTCGCTGATCTCGACGGCTATCTGAGGCACACGGGGCCGTACTTCGGGGCGCTGGTCGGCCGCTACGCGAACCGGATCGCCCAGGGCCGCTTCACGCTCGACGGGCACACGTACCCGCTCGCGCGGAACAACGGGCCGAACGCGCTGCACGGCGGTGAGCGCGGCTTCGACCGACACGTGTGGGCGGCGGAGCAGGCCGGTCCGTACGCGGTGCGGCTGAGCCGGGTGTCACCGGACGGCGAGGAGGGTTTCCCGGGCCGTCTGGAGGTGTCGGCGACGTACGCGCTGGAGGCGGGCGGGGCGTTGGGCATCACGTACGAGGCGGTCACCGACGCCCCGACGGTGGTGAACCTGACCAATCACACGTACTGGAACCTGGGCGGCACGGACGGGAAGGCGGGGAGCGCGGCCGGGCACGCGGTGCGGATCGACGGCGGGCGGGTGACCGTGGCGGACGGTGATCTGGTGCCGACCGGTGAGCTGCTCGACGTGACCGGGACCCGCTTCGACTTCCGCGCCCCGCGGACGGCCGGGCCCGGGTACGACCACAACTACGTGCTGGACAAGGGCGTCACGGCCCGGGCGGTGGAGGTGGCCGGGCTGCACGACCCGGTGTCGGGGCGGACGCTGGGCGTCGCGACGACCGAGCCGGGGCTGCAGCTCTACACGGCCGATCACTTCGACCCGGCGCTGCCGTTCGAGCCGGGCGCCGGGATCGCGCTGGAGACCCAGCACTTCCCGGACTCGCCCAACCGGCCGGAGTTCCCGTCCACGGTGCTGCGGCCCGGCGAGGTGTTCCGGTCGCGGACGGTGTACACGTTCGGCACCGACGCCTGATCCTCCGCCTACTGCTCCCAGGCGGCGGCCAGGGCCTTGCTCACGGCGCAGACGGCGGCGAACAGGGCGGCCCAGACGTAGGCGCCGGACAGGGCGAGGGCGGCGACTCCGGCGCCGAACCAGGCCAGCTCGAAGGCGACGCGTGCGGCGCCGCGGGTCTTCCAGCGGGCCTTCGGGGAGCCGAAGAGGGACCAGGTGGTGATCATCACGGCCAGGCCCAGGAGGCCGTAGAGCCAGGCCAGCGCGGTGGAGACGTCGCGGGTGAAGCCGTAGGCGCCCACCGCGCCGAGGGCGATCAGCTCGACGGCGAACAGGACGGCGAGGTTCGCGGTCTTCATCGCGGGGTGCCGTCCGCCGTGTAGGGGTTCGGCGCGGGGTGCGGGTGCGGCGTGGCCGGGCGCACGCCCGAGGCGGCGTCGTCGTCGGGCGGGGACTCGAGGTCCCGGACCATCAGGGTGGCCCCGGCGACGGCGCCCGGCATCAGGAAGACCGCCACGAACGGGACCAGGAAGGCCACCGCCAAGGGCGTGCCGAAGCCCCAGACCAGGGACTTGCGGGAGCGCAACAGGGCGAGGCGGTCGCGGAGTTGGACCTCGCGGCGCTGGAGGGCCACCGCCGTCAGTTCCTCCGTGAGGAAGAAGCCCGTGACGAAGAAGCCGATGACGGGGACGACCGTCTGGCCGACGAAGGGGAGGAAGCCGCAGGCGAAGAGGAGGACGCCCCACAGGCCGGCGCGGAGCAGGACGCGGAGGCTGTCGCGCGCCGAGATCCACAGCTCGCGCCAGAGCGGCAGGCCGGACTCGGGGGCGTGGCCGCCCTCGGCGATGTCGACCTGCTCGGACAGGGACTCGTAGAAGGGCTGGCCGATCAGGAGCGTGACCGCGGTGAAGGTCAGTACCGACAGGAGCAGCGCGAGGGCGAAGAGGACGACGGTGAGGAAGCCCCGGAAGAGGCCGAGCCACGGCGAGGACCAGTCGTCGGCGAACGGGGTGGCCCACCCGACGAAGTCGGTGCCCCAGACGGCGAGGCAGACCAGCGCGGCCGCGTACAGGACCAGGGTGATCAGACCGGGCAGCAGGCTCCAGCCATACTGCTTGCCGTGCTGGGCAACCCATCGTTGCCCCTTCATCAGATAGCCGAAGCCCGCCCCGAGATCACGCATGGCGCACACCTTACGGGACGGGTCCGGCGGCCTCTGCGGGCCTGTCAGGCTCAGACGGAGAGCGTGACCGTGATGTTGCCGCGGGTCGCCTTGGAGTACGGGCAGACCTGGTGGGCCTTCTCGACGAGGTCCTTGGCGGTGGCCGCGTCCACGTTCGGGATCGACGCCTTGATGTCGACGATGATGCCGAAGCCCTCGTCGTTCTTGCCGATGCCGACGTGGGCGGTGACGGTCGAGCCGGAGACGTCGGCGTTCTCCTGGCGGGCGACGACGGCGAGGGCGCCCTGGAAGCAGGCGCTGTAGCCGGCGGCGAAGAGCTGCTCCGGGTTGGTGCCCTCGCCCGAGCCGCCCTGCTCCTTCGGCGGGTTCACGACGACGTCGAGCTTGCCGTCGTCGGTGGCGACGCGGCCGTCGCGGCCGTTCTCGGCGGTGGCTACGGCGGTGTAGACGACGTCGGACTGCGTGATGGCCATGCCCGTACTCCCTCAATCAATCCATTAAGCGGAAAGTCAGATCCGTATTACGGAAAGAGAGTAGCGAATGGCGCGCAGAACGAAAGTGGCCCCCGTCACAGACGGGGGCCACAGTGCGTACCGGAAGCGGTGGATGTCAGAGCTTGACGATCATCTTGCCGGTGTTGTCGCCGCGGAGGACGCCCATGAACGCCTCCAGGTTGTTCTCGATGCCGTCGACGAAGGTCTCGCGGTACTTGAGCTCACCGGAGCGGATCCAGGCGCCGACCTCCTGAACGAACTGAGGCTGCAGGTCGTAGTGGTCGCCGACGAGGAAGCCCTCGATGCGGCCGCGGGTCTGGATCAGGCGCGCGAGGTTGCGGGGGCCCGGGGCCGGCTCCGTGGTGTTGTAGACGGAGATCGCGCCGCAGATGGCGATGCGGCCGTCGCGGTTCAGACGGCCGATGGCGGCCTCCAGGTGGTCACCGCCGACGTTGTCGAAGTAGGTGTCGATGCCGTCGGGGGCCGCCTCCTTCAGGAGGGTGTGGACCTCGCCCGTCTTGTAGTTGAAGGCCGCGTCGAAGCCGTACTCCTCCAGGAGCAGCTTGACCTTCTCGTCCGAGCCGGCCGAGCCGATGACGCGCGAGGCGCCCTTGAGCTTGGCGATCTGGCCGACCTGGCTGCCGACCGCGCCCGCCGCGCCGGACACGAAGACGCTGTCGCCCTCCTTGAACGAGAGGGTGCGCAGCAGGCCCGCGTAGGCGGTGAGGCCGGTCATGCCGAGGACGCCGAGGTAGGTGGACAGGGGCGCGGCGTCCGGGTCGACCTTGACGGCCTGCTTGGCGTCGAAGGTCGCGTACTCGCGCCAGCCGAAGAAGTGCAGGACGTGGTCGCCGACCGCGACGCCCTCGTCGTTCGAGGCGATGACGACGCCGACCGCGCCGCCCTGCATGGCCTTGCCCAGCTCGTACGGGGCGACGTACGACTTCGCGGCGCTCATCCGGCCGCGCATGTACGGGTCGACCGACAGGTACAGGTTCTTGACCAGGACCTGGCCGGCGGCGGGCGCCTCGACGGGGGCCAAGCGCAGCTCGAAGTCCTCGGGCTTCGGCCAGCCGACCGGGCGGCTGATCAGGGCCCACTCGCGGCCGGTGGCGGGAATCTGAGGGGTGTCGGCGGACATGCGCTGATCCTTCGCGGCTGGGGTACGGCTCGGACGGTTGCTCCGAATGTTTCACTACCTGAAACAACCATGCGTCTGAATATTTCAGAATGTCAAGTATCTGGGTACCCTGGACGGCATGACCGCCACCCGTTCGCGCCGCACCGACCCCCTCACGCTCGAAGTCGTCGAGCTGATCGGAGCCGTCGTCGCGCGCTACCACCAGGAGTACGAGGAGGCCGCCGCGCGGCACCGCCTCACGGGGGCGCAGGCGCGGGTCCTCGGGCTGCTCTCGCTCGACCCGCTGCCGATGCGGCAGATCGCCCAGCGCCTGAAGTGCGAGCCGTCGAACATCACGGGGATCGTGGACCGGCTGGAGACCCGGGGCCTGGTGGAGCGGCGGCCCTCGCCCGGGGACCGGCGGGTGAAGGTGGCCGCGCCGACCGAGGAGGGCGTGCGGGTCGCGCGGAGCCTGCGGGACTCGCTGGACTTCGCCCGGGAGCCGCTGGCCGGGCTGTCGCACGAGGAGCGGCTCGTGTTCCGGGACATGCTGCGGCGGATGACCGGCACCGCCTGAGCCGCCGGACGCGCGGCCTGGCGACTGGCTCGCCCAGGTGCGGCGGCAGCCGTCAGGTGCACCACCACAGGAAGCGGTCGCAGGTCTCCGTCGGCGCCGGGGCCGGGGCGGGCGGCGGGGAGGTGGGGCGCGGGGCGCTCGTCGTGGGCCGGGAGGTCGAGGGGCGGTCCGGCGGTGTGCTCGCGGCGGGGGTGTCCGCGCCGTCCGGGCTCCGGCTCTCCTTCTTCTCCGGCTCCTTCGACGGGGACTTCTCGGCGTCGGCGGCGTCGCGGGTCGCGCTCGGGGACGCGGAGGCCGTCGGGCTGCCGGTGTACGAGGCGGGCGGCGTCGAACCCTGGCTCGGCTCGGCGGAGGGCGTCGCGGCGGCGCCGGTCTCGTCCGCGCCCGTGACGTCGGGGGCGGCCTGGTTGCCGGCCGGCGCATCGGACTCGGAGAGCTCGGCGACGCCGAGTCCGCCCGCCGCGAGGGCGAGGCCCGCCGCCACGAGCAGCACGCGACGGCGCCTGCGCCGCTGGGTCCGGGCCCGGGAGGACCGGCGCCGCCGGCCGCGCGGGCGGACCGGCGCGTCCTCGGGCTCCGGCGCGGTCTCCTCGACCGCCTCCTCCGCGGCGAGCGCCTCGGCGTAGGCGCGCACGGCCTCGGCGGGTGTGCCGCAACCGGGGCAGGTCACAGCGCCGTTGAGGTGGCGTCGGCAGGGGTGGCAGTAGTCCATGACGTAGGGAGGCTAGGCGCCACGCGGTGAGGCAGGACGACGACACTGTGAATCTTCTGTGCGGAACACGCCCTTCCGTCGTGAGTCGATCCACGCAGACCCATTGACACCCCCACAGGGCCGTCCTTACTGTCTCGCCACGATTTCGAACGCGTGACGAAATATCGAACATCACTGGGGGCAATCGCCTTGCGCATCACGGGAATCAGCACGCATGTGGTCGGCACGCCGTGGCGGAACCTGACCTATGTCCAGGTGCACACCGACGAGGGCGTCACGGGTGTCGGCGAGACCCGGATGCTGGGCCGCACGGACGCGCTGGTCGGCTATCTGAAGGAGGCTCAGGCCAACCACATCCTGGGCTCCGACCCGTTCGCGATCGAGGACCTCGTGCGCCGGATGAAGTACGGGGACTACGGGCGGGCCGGCGAGATCGTGATGTCGGGCATCGCCGTGATCGAGATGGCCTGCTGGGACATCAAGGGCAAGGCGCTCGGCGTCCCCGTCTGGCAGCTGCTCGGCGGCAAGGTCACCGACCGCGTGAAGGCCTACGCGAACGGCTGGTACACGACGGAGCGGACGCCCGAGGCGTACCACGACGCGGCGAAGCGCGTCATGGAGCGCGGCTACCGGGCCCTGAAGATCGACCCGTTCGGGACCGGGCACTTCGAGCTGGGCCACGAGGAGTCCCTGTACGCGGTGTCGCTCATCGAGGCCGTGCGGGACGCCATCGGCCCCGACGCCGAGCTGATGCTGGAGATGCACGGCCGCTTCTCCCCCGCGACCGCGATCCGGCTCGCGAAGGAGCTCGCGCCCTTCGCTCCGGCCTGGCTGGAGGAGCCGGTGCCGCCGGAGAACCTGAAGGCGCTGGAGAAGGTCGCGGCCAAGGTGGACATCCCGGTGGCGACGGGCGAGCGGATCCACGACCGGATCGAGTTCCGCGAGCTGTTCGAGAGTCAGGCGGCGGACATCCTGCAGCCCGACGTCGGCCACATCGGCGGCATCTGGGAGACCCGGAAGCTGGCCGCCACCGCCGAGACCCACTACATGCTGGTCGCGCCGCACAACGTGGGCGGCCCGGTGCTGACCGCCACCTCGCTCCAAGTGGGCTTCAGCTCACCGAACTTCAAGATCCTGGAGCACTTCAACGACTTCGCGGACGCCGGGATCAAGCACGTCGTCAAGGGCGCGCCGGAGGTCGTGGACGGCTGCTTCGAGCTGTCGCACGCACCCGGGCTCGGTGTGGAGCTCGACGTCGACGCGGCGGCCGAGTTCCCGCAGCAGCAGGCCCGGTTCGACCTGTGGGCCGAGGGCTGGGAGAAGCGCGACCCGAAGGGGAGCGCGTGAGCCACGCCGTCGTCGTCGAGGAGCCGGGCCGCCACCGCCTCGCCCCGCACGCGCCCGCCGCGCCCGGGCCCGGGGAGGCGCGGGTGCGGGTGCACGCGGTGGGCGTGTGCGGCAGCGACCGGGAGCTCTTCCAGGGCAACCGGCCCGCCCCGTACGTGCGTTACCCGGTGACGCCGGGGCATGAGTGGTCCGGGGTCGTGGAGGCCGTGGGCGAGGGGGTGCCGGTCGCGCTCGTGGGCCGCAAGACCGTCGGCGAGGGCTTCCGCAACTGTCAGGTCTGCGAGCGGTGCCACGCCGGTGACACGACGCTGTGCACCGCCGGGTACGAGGAGACGGGCTTCACCCGGCCCGGGGCGATGGCCGCGACGCTGACGCTGCCGGCCCGGCTGCTGCACGTCCTGCCCGACGACGCCGACCTGACCGCCGCGGCCCTCCTGGAACCGGCGGCGTGCGTCGCCGCCGCCGCGCTCAAGGCCGCCGCGCCGCCGGGCGCGCGCGTCGCCGTCGTGGGGGCGGGGACGCTCGGGCTGCTGGCCGTGCAGATCCTCGCGGCCGGCTCGCCCTCGGACCTCCTCGTCGTCGGTCTCGACCGTGAACGGGAGGTCCTGGCTAGGGAGTTCGGGGCGACGGACTTCCGGCTGTGCGACGAGCGGCTGCCGGACGACCGCGACGTCGTCGTCGAGGCGGCCGGGTCCGCCTCGGCCGCCCGGACCGCGGCCTCGCTGCCGCGGCGCGGCGGACGGCTCGTGCTCACCGGGATCCCGGCGCCGGGCGCGGACGGCCTCGACCCGACGGACCTCGTCGTACGGCAGCTGGAGGTGCGCACCGTGTTCGGGGCTACGCCGGCCGCCTGGGCCCACGCGGGCCCCCGGTGCGGGGGCGGGCGGCGACCGCGGCGCCCCCCCGCGGCGCCCGCGGCGCGCGCGGCCGGGCGCGCCGTTCAGTCTGCGCAGGGTGTCGTCGAGACCGCCCTGGACGTCCGTGGAGGCGGGGGCGACGGCCGCGTCGGGGGCGATGACCCCGATCACGTGGTCGTCCGCGTGCACGACGACCGTGCACGGGGGCCGCACCTGCCGGGCCTGGTGGACGACGGTCGCCGAGTCGGGTGCGAACACGGCGCTCAGGTCGATCACGAACACGTCGGGCAGCAGGATCCTGGCCCGCGCGAGCGCGAGGGTGCTGTCGTGGGTGTGGGACAGCACATGCACCTCGGACACGCTCTCGGCCTGCGCGATCAGGCGGGGCGCCCGCGCGATCGAGGCCAGGACGAGGACAGTGAGCACCCGACCATTCTTCCCCTCTTTCGCCGGGCCCGGTCCGGCGCCACGCATCAGCCGATGTGATGCAGGTCACATAATCCGATGAGGAAACCGGCGTAATGCCAGGCCACAGGAGTGCTCTCACACCCCGACGGTCACACCCGGCCGACGCCGCACCCACATCGGAGCCCCCTCATGCACGTCTCCCTGGAAACGCCCATCGGAGCCCGTCTGTTCACCTCGGACGGCCAGGAGTACGCGACCCCGGTCACGCTGCGCCACACCTCGGCCGACCCGGAGGTCGTCCGGCTGGCCTTCCCGCCGCACGTCACCCTCGACGGCCGGGCGGCGGTCTGGACGGTCGCCCGGGCCCTGCTGGCGGACGGGCTCGAGTCGCCCGCCCGGCACGGCAACGTCCGGGTGCTGCCGCACGGCCGGGACCACACCGTCATCGAGTTCGCCTCGCCGGACGGGCTCGCCGCGCTCCGCTTCGACACCGAGGTGCTGCGCCGCTTCGTCGCCCGGACCCGCACCGTCGGCGCGAGCGCCCGAGCGAGCGCGCCCGAGGCCCCCGTGCCCGGACCGCGCACCGAGGACGTGGTCGTGCCGCTGAACAGCCGCACCCAGCAGGCCCACCTCCTCGGTCTGCGGCTGCGCGAGATGCGCCAGGAACAGGGCGTGCCGCTGGCGCACGCCGCAGCGGCGGCGGGCCTGTCCCGGCTGTGGGCGGCGCAGATCGAGAGCGGCGAGATCCTCGACCTCGACACGGTGTCCCGGTACGCGAGCGGCCTCGGCGCCCGGATCACGCTGTCGGTGGAGTACGCGACCGAACGCACCGGCGTCCAGGTCGCGAGGCGCCGGACCTCGCAGTGCACCGGTTAGCCCGGGCCCCGGCCCGTGCGAGCGCCGCTCAGCCGTCCGGTGCCTCGAAGTCGCACCACACCGCCTTGCCCTCGCCACGCGGCTCCACGCCCCAGCGCGAGGCGAGCGCCTCGACGAGCATCAGGCCCCGCCCGGAGGTGGCCGTCTCCCCCGGCGAGCGGCGGTGCGGGCGGGCACTGGAGCGGTCCTTCACCCACAGCCGTACGTGCCGGGGTGTCTCCGGGAGCACTTCGAGGGTGAGGATGGCGCCGCCCTCGGTGTGCACGAGCGCGTTGACGAGCAGTTCACCGGCGGCGACCTCGACGTCGTCGGCGACCTCGCCCAGACCCCAGGCCGTGAGGTGCTCGCGCAGCGCCTGCCGGGCGTCGGCCAGGCCCTCCGGGTCCGCCTGGTGGACGTAGCGGTGGATGCGGGGCGCCTTGGGTGTGCCGGGGTCGGGGACGCGGCGCAGCACGAGGAGGGCGATGTCGTCACCGCTCCCCCAGGTCTCCCACAGACTGCGCGAGAGGTGGTCGGCGATGTCCTCGGCGTGCTCGGGGCCCGAGCTCAGGGCGGTGGACAGCGCGCCCATGCCGGCGTCGAGGTCGAGCCCCGGTTCCTCGACGAGCCCGTCGGTGCACAGGACCAGGGTCTCGCCGGGCACGAGGTCGAGGCGGGTCTCGGGGAAGTCCTCGAGGGCGAACTCGGTGGCGAGGCCCAGCGGGAGTCCGCCGGGCAGCCGGGGGATGCCGACCCGTCCGTCGACATGGCGCACGAGCGGCGGCAGGTGTCCGGCGCGGACCGCGCGGACGATGCCGGTGGCCGGGTCGAACTGGGCATAGGTGCAGGTCGCGAAGCGTTCCGTGTCCAGTTCGGCGAGGAAGCGGGAGGCGCGGGAGAGCACGGTGGAGGGCGGGTGCCCCTCGCCGGCGAAGGCGCGCAGCGCGATGCGCAGCTGGCCCATGATGGCGGCGGCGTGGGTGTCGTGGCCCTGGACGTCGCCGACGACGAGGCCGATGCGGCCCCGGGGCAGCACGACCACGTCGTAGAAGTCGCCGCCGACGGCGCGCCCGCCCCAGGCCGCGTGGTAGCGCACGGCCACCTCGGTGTCGGGGACCTGCGGGATGTCCTTGGGCAGCATGGTGGACTGCAGGCTCTTGGCCAGGTCGCGTTCCTCGTCGAAGAGGATGGCCCGCTGCAGGGACTGGGCGACGATGCCGGACAGGCCGACGCAGAGGTTGCGGTCGGAGTCGGTGAACTCCTTGCGGCCCCGGTAGAAGAGGGCGAGGCCGCCGATGGCGCGGTCCTGGGCGACGAGCGGCAGGAACGCGGCGGAGTCGAGCCGGTGTTCGTCGATGTAGGGGCGCAGCCGGGTGAAGCGGTGCGCGATCTCGGGGAGCCGCTCGACGAACAGCGGCCGGCGGTGCACGACCGCGTCGGCGAGCGGGACGGAGTCGTCGATGTTCTGCAGCTTGAGCTCGTCGAGGGCCTGCATCGACTGGCCGACGAGCGCGATGAGTTTGAGGTCCTCGCCCTCGACGAGGCCGAGGACGAGCCCGTCCGCGGCGAACCGGTCGAGGCCGCCCGCGCCGGAGAGCACGGCCACGACGTCGTCGACGGTGACGGCCCGGGACAGTGCCTCGGTCGTGCCCTGGACCATGAGGGCCACGCGGCTGCGCCGGTCGCCCTCGTGGTCCAGCCCGGCCAGTTCGGTCGGCTCGTGGACGGCGGCCCGCAGCAGTCCGACGACGCGTACGGCGCGGCCGTCGCCGTTGCGCAGCACGCGGCCGGAGGCGTGGCTGAGCCGCATCGTGCCGTCGCGCATCCGGGTGTGGAAGTAGATCCCGTAGGCGTCGGAGCCCGACTCGACCGCCGCGTTCACGGCCGAGGTGATGCGCACGGCCTCGGCCGGGACGATCCGGCCGCCCAGGGACGCGACCGTGCCGCCGAACTCGGCGCGGGTCAGGTCCACGACGGCGAGGCAGTTGTCGTCGAGGCTGAGCGCCCCGTCCTCCAGGTCCCAGTCGAAGCTGCCCACGTCGTTGAGGCGCAGGCGTTCCTCGAGGCTGATCTCCGGCTTCTCCGCAGGTCTCATGTGACTCTCCGTTGCACCGCCCGGCCACCATAACCGCGCCCCGGCGGCCCCGCACGAGATGCGTCGGCCGGGTCGTGCGCGGCGCCGGGCGGGGGGAGCATGGGAGATGCCGCACGGAGGGAGGCCGCACACATGGGCGACGGCGTTACGGATCCCGCACGCCCCGCCCGGGGCGCGGATCCCTCCGTGATCATGCCCGCGGGCGTCCTGCTCGACCTGCTGGGCGTGTGCGCCGTCGTGCTCGACGACCGGGGCCGCATCGTGCTGTGGAGCCCGCAGGCCGAGGACGTGTTCGGCTACTCGGCGGAGGAGGCGCTCGGCCAGTACGCGGCGTCGCTGCTCGTGAGCGACAAGGACCACGACCTGGTCAACGGGCTGTTCGCGCAGGTGATGGCCACGGGCACGCCCTGGGCGGGCGCCTTCCCCGTGGTGCGCCGCGACGGCACCCGCCGCCTCGTGGAGTTCCGCAACATGCGTCTGGAGGACGACGAGGGGGCCGTCTACGCGCTGGGGATGGCCGCCGACCAGTCGCAGCTCAAGGAGCTGGAGGCCGCGCTCGCGCTCTCGGACCAGCTCGTCTCCCAGTCCCCCGTCGGGCTCGCGCTCCTCGACCACGATCTGCGCTACGTCCTGGTCAACCCGGCTCTCGAGCGCATCAACGGCCGGCCGGCCTCGGACCACATCGGGCGCCATCCGCGTGATCTGCTCACCTCCCTCGACGTCGACGAGATCGAGAGCACGCTGCGCCGGGTCCTGGAGACCGGCGTCCCGGTGATGGACCGGCACGTGGTGGGCCGCACGGCGGCGGCTCCGGACGAGGACCACGCCTGGTCGGTCTCGTACTACCGGCTCGAAGGGGCGAACGGGCAGATCCTGGGCGTGGCGAACTCGGTCGTCGACATCACCGAGCGGCATCGCGCGGCGGCCGAGGCCGAGCGCGGCCGGCGCCGCCTCGCGCTGCTGGCCGAGGCGTCCACCCGGATCGGCACGACGCTGGAGGTCGAGAAGACGGCGCAGGAGCTGGCCGACGTGCTGGTGCCGGGGCTCGCCGACATCGCCGCGGTGGACATCCTCGACGCGGCGCTGGAGCTGCGGCGCGGGGAGGAGGGCGAGGGGCCGCGCCGGTTCCGCGCGCTGGGCTTCGCGTCCGCGTACCCGAACCAGGTGGCCGCGGCGGCGGACCGCATCGGCAGCCTCGCCGCGTACCGGGCCGAGCGGCTGATCACGCGGTGCGCGACGACCGGCCGGCCGATCATGGTGACGCACACGGGCCCGGCGGACCTGGCGCACATCGCGCGCAACCCGGAGGCGGCGCAGCTGCTCGCCGAGGCGGGCGTGCACTCGTACCTCGCGGTGCCGCTGATCGCGCACAACCAGGTGCTCGGGGTCGTCGACCTCGTACGGGCCCGCAATCCGGTCGCGTTCGACGAGGACGATCTGCTGCTCGCCGGTGAGCTGGCGGCGCGGACGGCGATCGCCGTCGACAACGCGCGCTGGCACCAGAGCGTGCGCACGGCCGCCGAGACGCTGCAGCGCAGTCTGCTGCCGGGACCGCTGCCGCCGCTGCACGGTCTCGACGTGGCGTGCCGCTACCAGCCCGCGCAGTCCTCCTCGCAGGTCGGCGGCGACTGGTACGACGTGCTCCCGCTGGACGGCGGCCGTACCGCGCTGGTGGTGGGCGACGTGATGGGGCACGGCATCGACGCGGCGGCGGCGATGGGCCGGCTGCGCACCGCGACACAGGCCTACGCGGATCTCGCGCTGCATCCGGCGGAGATCCTGCACCGGCTCGACCGCACGGCGTTCGACCTGGAGACGCACATCGCGACGTGCGTGTACGCGGTGTACGACCCGTACCGGCACGTGTGCCGGATCGCCAACGCGGGGCACATGCCGCCGGTGCTGATCCCGCGGGGCGGGCCGCCGCGGCTGGTGCCGCTGCCGTCCGGGGCGCCGCTCGGGGTCGGGGGCGTGCACTACAGCACGACCGAGATCGCGCTCGGGCCCGGCGACCGGCTCGTCCTGTACACCGACGGGCTGGTGGAGACGCGGGGCGATCCGATCGACGACCGGCTGGAGCAGTTGCTGCGGCTGCTGAGCGAGCCGCAGGGCTCCCTCGACGAGGTCTGCACCCGGCTCCTGGAGGGGCTGAGCGGTCCCGGGGTCGCGGACGACGTCGCCCTTCTCATCGCCGAGGTGCCGGTGACGGACGGCACGCGCGACGCCGCGTGAGCAGGACGCGGGTTCGAGGATTCGTCTCAGCGTGTGAACCGGGCGGCTCCGGCGCTACCGACAGCGCACGGATCGCGTTGAGGTTGCCGTGGCACCGCTTGCAGTGACGGTTCTGCACAGCGTGCCGCACCAGTGCGGAGACCGGGGTCGCCCGGACGGCAACAGAAGAACGGGGAGTTCAACGTGAGGCTACGTGCCGGCGGCGCGACGTCGCGGCCAGCGCCGGACCCGCGGGAGTCCGGAGGGCTCATCGGCCGGTCCCACGAGAGCGCGGCGCTGCGGCATCTGCTCGGCGCCCACCGGCTGGTCACCGTCACCGGGTTCGCCGGGATCGGCAAGAGCCGGCTCGCGGACTGCACCCTCGGCTCCTGGGACGCCCCGCCCTGGCGCCGGATCGTCCGGGTCCGCTGGGACGCCGACGTGACCGGTCCCGCCTCGCTCGCCGAGGCCGCCGCCGCGGCGCTCGGCGCCGCCCCGGGCACGGACCCGCGACCGGCGGACCTGGCCGCCCTGTGCGGCGCCGAGCGGACCCTGCTGCTCCTCGACGACGTCGACCCCGTCCAGGCCGAGTGCACCCGCCTCGTGCAGCAACTGCTCATGGCCGTACCCGGGCTCCGGGTCCTGGTGACCGCGCGGCGGCCCCTAGGCCTCGGCGAGGAACAGGTGCTGCGGCTCTCCGCGCTGCCCGTCGACGTGCCCGCGGGCGCCACCGGTCCGGCCCCCGCGGTCCGCCTCTTCGTCGAGCGGGCCCGCGACAGCGCGGAGGAACTCCTCGCCCGGGACCCGGAGTCGGCGCGCGTCGAGGAGGTGTGCCGGCTCGTCGAGGGCGTCCCGCTCGCCATCGAACTCGCCGCCGACCAGCTCGACCGCTACAGCCTCGACGACCTCGCCGCGCGGCTGCGCCAGGGCCAGGGCTGGCTCACCAGCTCCTACCCCGCGCTGCGCCGCCACCAGTCGGTGCGCGACGCGGTCGGCGCCAGTTACCAGCTGTGCGAGCGGGCCCTGCGCGTCGTGTGGGCCCGCTCCAGCGTCTTCACCGGCTCCTTCACCGAGGCCAGTGCCGTCGCGGTGGCCTCGGGCGGCGGCATCGACGCCCAGGTGATCCCCTCCTGCCTCACCCAGCTGACCGCGCTCGGCGTGCTCCGGGCGACCGGCGACCCGGGCGGGGTGCGCCGGCCCCGCTACCGGATGACGCGCGCCGCGCGCGAGTTCGGTGCCTCCCGGCTGACCGAGGCGGGCGAGTACCCGGTGGCCGCGTCCCGGCGCACCCAGCACTTCCAGCAGATGGCCGCGCACGCCGGGCGCTGCTGGGACTCCGGCGACCAGCTCGGCGCGGTGCGTCTCGTGCGCGACGAGCAGGACGATCTGCTGGCCACCGCGCACCACGCCCTGGAGCATCCGGACCCCGAGCACACCGACGCCGCGCTCGACACCATCGTCTCCGTCTGGTTCTGGTGGCTCGCCCACGGGCACGCCGCGACCGGCCTCGACCTGCTCGCCCGGCTCCTGCCGCTGTGCGAGCCCACGCGCCCCTCGGCGGTGCGCGGCACCTGGCTCGCCGCGTGGCTCGCCGTCGACACCGACCCGGCGGCCGCCCGCGCCTTCCTCGCCGCGGCCTGGCCGGGCGCGGTGCTGTCCGGCGACGACGTCACGCTCGGCCGCGTCGCCCATGTCGAGGGGATGCTGGCGCTGCGTCAGGGCGACGCCCGCGCGGCCGCGGCGCACTTCGCGGACGCGGCCGAGCTGATCCCCGCGTACGTGCCCGGCGGCCCGTCCCCGGCCGTCAGCCTGTCCGCGCTGGCCCTGGTCCAGGCCGAGCACAGTCCGCGGGCGGCCCTGCGCGCCGCGCGCCGCGCCGTGTCCTGGCCCGGAGTGCGCGACGACGCCTGGGCGAACCTCCTCGCGAACTACGCCCGGGCCCGCGTCGACGCGGCCCACGGCCGCCCGGGGCGCGCCTGGCACCGGGCCCGCCGCGCCCTCGACGCGGGCGCCGCACCACCCGGCCACCCCACGGGCCCGGGCCACACGGCGCTCCTGCATCTGATCGCCGAGCTCGAATCGGGCACGTCCGCGCGCCCCGTCCCCGACCCCCTCTTCGTCCCCCACCCCCGCCCGTCCCACGGCCCCCTCCCGGCCGACACCGCCTCCCAGCACTCCTAGGACGTCCCCACCGATGCGCTCTCCCCGGCCCACCCTCACCCCGCCGCCCCACCAGGTCCGCGAGAAGCAGCGCGGGACGGGCCCACGGCCCACGGCCGACGACGAGACACGTCCCCGACGGCGCACCCCCGCCGGCGACACCCGGGCGATACTCCTCCGCGCCCTCACCCTCGACACGGTCATCCCCACCCAACGCACCGGCAGCGCCACCGGCCCCGGCACGGACACGGACACGGGCACCTGCACCCGCCCAGACACCGGCACCGGCACAGGCACCGGCACCGGCACCGGCACCACCCGCACCCCCGTCGAATCAACCCCCCTCACCATCCATCCGCCCACGCCGGAGGCCGCCTTCGACGCCCTGTACGTCTACGCGGCCCCGGGCCTGATCCGTCAGACCCACCTCCTCACGGGCAGCCGCCGCCTCGCCTTCGAGTCCGTCGAGTACGCGTTCCGCAGGGCGTGGGAGCGCTGGCCGGAGGTCGCCCGGGACACCGACCCGGTCGGCTGGGTCCGGGCCGAGTCCCACACCTACGCCCTGTCCCCCTGGCACCAGTTGCGCCGGGTCCCCGGCCGCCCGCTGCCCGCACCGCCGCGGGATCCCGGACCCCGTGCCCTGCTGACGCTGCCGCCGGCCCAGCGCCGCGCCGTGCTGCTCTGCGACGGACTGGGCCTGAGCCCCTCCGAGACCGCCGCCGAGACCGAGGCGGGGACGGCCGCCACCCACGGCCGCCTGCGCAACGCCCGCGCGGTGCTCGACGCGCTCGGTTCCCCCGACCTCGCCGCGCTCCTCGACGACGAGTCGGCCCGCACCGTCCCCCAGCCCTGGTCCGTCCGCGAATCGACCGAGCGCCGCGCCCGCGCGCTGACCCGCACCGTGTGGTCCGTCCTCGCCGCCTTCTCCGTACTCGTCGCGGTCGTCATCGCCGTACGATCATGAGGGGACGTGAATGGAATACCAAAACCGGGTTCCCTGGGGACCTACGGACTGGAAGGGGCCGTGATGGACGAGCGGGAACTGGCGCATCTGCGCCGGTGTGTGGAGCTGGCGGAGGAAGCGCTCGACGCCGGGGACGAGCCGTTCGGCTCGGTGCTGGTGGACGGGTCGGGGAAGGTCCGGTCCGAGGACCGCAACCGGATCGCGGGCGGTGACTCCACCCGGCACCCCGAGTTCGAGCTGGCCCGCTGGGCGGCCGAGCACCTGTCCCCCGAGGAGCGCGCCGGGTCCACGGTCTACACCTCCGGTGAGCACTGCCCGATGTGCTCGGCCGCGCACGCCTGGGCCGGGCTCGGCCGGATCGTGTACGTCGCCTCCTCGGCCCAGCTGTCCGAGTGGCTGACGCGCTGGGGCCGGCCGCTGGGCCCGGTCAATCCGCTGCCCGCCCAGGAGATCGCGCCGGGCGTCACCGTGGAGGGCCCGGTCGACGAACTGGTGCCCGCGATCAAGGAGTTGCACCACCGGTTCGCGCAGCGCGCCGAGCAGTAGGAGCACAGCAGAACGAGGGCGCGCCCCCGACCCTGTGCCGGTC
>NZ_JBHYTK010000112.1:0-27301 GCF_042749255.1 Streptomyces sp. NPDC059524
CAGCCGGCGCACCACCATGGAGAGCACTGCCGGGGGATCGAGCGGCCGCCCGCCCGAGTCCCGCAGTGCCATCAGCAGCCGCCCGTCGGGGAATTGCCCCGCCGCCTCGTGCGCGAGGCGCCCGACGAGCGCCGTCTTGCCGACCCCGGCCCGGCCCGACACGGCGAGCACCCGCCCGGTCTCGGGCCCGGCGGCGGCCAGGAAGCGGTGGCCCAGAGCGAGTTGGGCGGCCCGTCCGGTGAAGTCGGCGACCGGCGCGGGCAGCCGGACCACCGGCGCGGCGGCCGGCGGCCGGAGCGCGCGGGACGGGCCGGAGTCGCCCTGCCAGGCCAGCTGAGGGTCACCGGCGAGGATCCGTTCCTGCAGCCGGCTCATCACCGGGCCCGGCTCCACACCGAGTTCGGCCACGAGCGCGCGGCGCGCCCGGCGGTGGACCTCCAGCGCGTCCGACTGCCGCCCCGAGCGGTACAGCGCCACCATCAGATGGCAGTGCACCGTCTCGCGCAGCGGGTGGTCGTGCACCAGGGACCGCAGTTCGCCGATGAGCTCCTGGTGCCGGCCGAGCCGCAGATCGGCGGCGATCCGCTGCTCCAGCACCTCGGCGCGCAGCTCGTCCAGCCGGATCGCCGAGCTCTCCAGGGTGGTGCCGTGCGGGATGCCGGACAGGGCGGGGCCCGTCCACAGGTCGAGGGCGTCCTTGAACAGGCGGGACGCCTCCGCGTGGTCCTCGCGGGCGTGCGCGGCCCGGCCCTGTTCCCGCAGCGCCTCGAACGCGAGCAGGTCCAGATCGTCGGTGCCGACCTGCAGCAGATAGCCCGGCGGCCGGGTCAGCAGCGGCTGGCGGCCGTCGGGTGCGCCCTCCAGGAGCGCCTTGCGCAGCTGGGACACGTAGACCTGGAGCGTGGTCGTGGCGGTGCGCGGCGGCTCGGTGCCCCACAGTTCGTCGATCAGCGTGTGCGTCGACACGACGCTGTTCGCCTGGATCAGCAGGGTCGCGAGCACGGCCCTCGGCTTCGCCGCGGACGGCGTCGCCGGGGTCATCCGGATGGGTCCGAGGACACGGAAGCGCATGCCGGGCCTAGCAGTCCTGGAGCGCGGTTGCCGACACCTGCGCGACCTCGCGCTCGCCCTGCAGGAACGACAGGTGCAGCCTCGCCTGGGGCCGGCCCGCCGCGTCGCGGACCGTGGCGCCCTTGGCGCGCACCGCGCAGTGCAGCGCGAGCCCCGGCTCGGCGTAGCCGCGGAACGCCGCCCGCCAGCGGGTGAGCAGGGTGTGCGCCGGCAGGAAACCGTGCAGCTCCGCGGCAGCGAGCAGCGTGGCCTGCCGGGAGGCCTCCAGATAGAGCGCGGCCGGGACCTCGTCGGAGCCGTCCGACAGCACGGCGGCCGCGGCGGCCGTGTCCACGCGCAGCACCAGTGTGTCGTCGGGGCCCTGCGCGGGCAGCCCCACGAACACGTGCCGTGCCGTCCGCCGCCCCACCTGCCCCGGATCCGGGCTGCCCGCCCGCTCGGCGCCGTCCGCACCCGCGGTCACGCTCCGCTCGCTGCGCAGCCGGCCCGCCTCGCGGTGGGCACGGTGCACGCCGGGGCTCAGGAACGCGAGCCGCGCCCCGGCCGTGCCGCAGCGCCGACCGTCGATGGCCACGTCGGCCTCACAGGTCAGCCCCCTGGGCACGCCCGTGACGACGTCGACCGGGGTCAGCGTCAGGTCGAGGGAGATCCGCGCCGGCCCGTCGGTGTGCCGCCACGCGTCCACGTCGGTGATCTCGGTGCCGGCCGTGGCGATCGCCGTGACCCGCTTGTCCGGCACCCGGAAGTACTGGCGCGCGGCGAACAGCGCGGCGCGGCGCAGCCCCTCCACGGGGAACAGCAGGTCGTGGAAGGGCAGCGGAGTGTCGTCGTACAGGGGGTGGGACTCGGGCAGCTCGGTGGCGAACGCGAAGCGCTGCCGTGCGGGAGCGGCCGTCCCCAACAGGTACGCCTCCGGGCTGTCCGGCTTGTGCACCAGGTGCTGCAGGCCGGGGAAGAGCGGGGTGGGCGCGACAGAGCTGTCCATACGAAGTCCTCCGCAGCGTGTACCGGATCCCGAGCGCTCCCGAGTCTGCGCCCCGCCCCGCCCCGCGTGGAACGCCGCCGCTCACCAGTGACCCATGACGTTTTCATGCCTGGTCACGACCACCCCTTTCAGCCATGTAGTATTTACCTCGTCAACCGGCGCCATTAGCTCAGTTGGTTAGAGCAGCGGACTCTTAATCCGCGTGTCCGGGGTTCGAGTCCCTGATGGCGCACGTTGTCGGTGGCGGGATGTCTTCGCGGAAAGCGCGAAGCATCCCGCCATCGTCGTTTTCTGCGCGGCTGCGCCGCGCTCTGTGGGGGCTCCGCCACCCACACCCCCGAGCCGGAGGACCGGCTGAGGCCCCTCGCAGCAGCGGGGGGCCTTGTTCGTTTCAGTCGGTCAGGGCGAGGCGGTGGTGGAGGCGGGTCAGCGGGGTGAGGGTCCACCAGTTGGCCCGGCCGGCCAGGCGGATGAGGACCGGGACCAGGATCGCCCGGATCAGGGTCGCGTCGACGAGGATGACGACGACCATGCCGAGGCCCAGCATCTTGAGGTACACGACGCCGGACGAGGCGTACGTGGCGAAGGACGCGGCCAGGATCACCGCGGCCGAGGTGATGAGCGGCCCGCCGCGCTCCAGGCCGGCGGCGACCGAGGCCACCGTGTCGCCGGTGCGGTCGTACTCCTCCTTGATCCTCGACAGCATGAACACCTCGTAGTCCATCGACAGCCCGAACGCGGTGCAGAACATCAGGATCGGGATGCTCGGCTCCAGGCTGCCGGTGGCGGTGAAGCCGAGGAGGCCCGAGAGATGGCCCTCCTGGAAGATCCAGACGAGGGCACCGAACATGACGGCCATGCTCAGCGCGTTCAGGACCATCGCCTTCGCCGGGAGCAGCAGGCTGCCTGTCATGAGAAAGAGGATGACGAAGGTGACCAGGAGGACGAGGGCGAGGACCAGCGGGAGCCGGTCCACGAGCACGGAGCGGAAATCGGCCAGCTCGGCCGGGTAGCCGCCCACCCGCACCTCACCCGGACCGAAGGCGCCCCGCACGTCCGCGATCACCCGGTCCGGATCCGCGCCGAGCGCCTTCTGCGTGGCGATCACCGAGAACCAGGTGTCGTGGCCGGAGGCGAAACGGTTCGAGGAGGGCGTGGGGCCGAGGACGCGGTGGCCGTCGGCGTAGGAGCCGGTGAGAGCGTCGACCTGCCGGATGCCGGGTACGGCGGACAGCCGTATCGCCGCGGCCTCGATGCGGTCCCGCCCCGAAGCGTCACCCGGCAGGCCCGGCCGGAGCACCTGCAGCGCGTCGGTCTCCTCGGCGGCGAACTCGGCCCGGATCCGGTCCTGCACGAGCCGACTCGACGTGGACGCGGGCAGCACCCGGTCGTCCGGCGTGCCGAACGAGATGCCCAGCGCTGGCGCGGCCAGCGCGAGCAGCACGGCCAGGGCCGGAATCCCGTACGCGAGCGGGCGGCGCATCATCCGCAGGGCGTTGGTGTGCCACCAGCCGGAGCGGCCCGCCGGGGCCGGGGTGCGGCGCCGCACCCGGTCGCCGAGGCGGGCCAGCGCCGCCGGCAGGACGACGAGCGCGGCGAACACCGAGGTGAGGACGACGGCGATCCCCGAGTAGGCGAAGGAGCGGAGGAAGGGGAAGGGGAAGAGGAGGAGGCAGGCGAGGGAGACGGCGACGGTGAGGCCGCTGAAGGCGACGGTGCGGCCGGCCCGGCCGACGGCCCGCCGCGTCGCCTCCGCCGCATCGTGCCCGGTGTCCAGCTCCTCACGGAACCGGCTGATCACGAAGAGGCTGTAGTCGACGCCGAGACCGATGCCCATGACGAGCGTGAGGTTGGCGGCGAACGTCGACACGTCGGTGAAGGAGGTCAGCAGCCGCAGCAGTGCCAGCGTCGTGACCACCGAGAACAGCCCCATGCCCAGTGTGAGCAGTGCGGCGCTGAGCCGCCGGTAGATCACCGCCAGCAACAGCAGCACCAGCGGGAACACGATCAGCTCGGCGCGCAGGAAGTCCGTCCGGGCCTGCTCCGCCGCCTGCCGGAACACCTCGTCCGCGCCGCCGACCTCGACCTTCACCACGGCCCCGTCCCGGGCGAGGTCCGGGGCGAACGCGGCGAGCCGGGCCCGCGCCTCGGTGACCGTCCCCGACATCCGGGCGATCACCAGCGCCCGCCCGCCGTTCTCGGAGCGCATCACCGGGGACTTCCCGCGCGACCAGTAGGACGCGGTCTCGGCCACGCCCCGCTGTCCGGCGAGCTCCTGCTCCACGGCACGGCCCGCGGCGGCGACGGGCGCGGAGTCGACGTCCCCGCTCCTCGCGGTGACGAGCAGCAGCACGCTCGGGGTGCCCGTGTCGAAGATGCGGGCCAACTCGGCCCGGGTGGCCACCGACTCGGAACCGGGGGACTCGAACCGGCTCAGCACCAGCCGGTCCATCGCGCCCGCGGCCAGCGCGAGTCCGAGGACGGCGAGCAGCACGCTCAGCCAGATCACGGGGCGGGGCCGGCGGGCGATCCTGCCGCCGAGCCGGTGCAGCGCCGAATCGCCGGCGGGCGGTCGGGCGGGGGTGGTGGTCACGTTCACTGCCTTCTGTCGGGTACGTGCCCCGAACACTGCCGGGCAGCACTGGAACACCCCGCGGCACCGGAGAGGAAGCACCCCTGAAGCAGCCCTGAAGGAGTGCGGAAGGATTACGGAAGGAACGCTGAAGGGCCGGGGACCGTCAGCGGTCGGGCCGTGCCCGTAAGATCCGTACGGGTGCACGGAGTTGGGGAGGAACCATGTCCAGCGTTCTCCTGCGTCACCGGGGGCCCGCCGGCCCGGACCCCGGCCGCCCGCGGTTCGTCCTCTACGGACCGCTGCGCCTGCTCGTCGACGGCGCCCCCGTACAGCTCGGCCCGCCGAAGCAACAGGCCCTGCTCGCCGCTCTGTTGCTCCGTCTGGACCTGACGACGGGGCCGGACCAGCTGATCGACGCCCTGTGGGGCGCGCAGCCGCCCGCGTACGCGAAGAACCTGGTGCAGAAGTACGTTTCGGGCCTGCGCGGCGTGCTGGCCGCCGCCCCCGACCCGTCGGGGGACGGGCCGCGCCTGCTGTTCGAGGGGGGCGGCTATCGGCTCGACACCGACAAGGACCTCATCGACCTGTACGCGTACGAGCGCCTCGCCGCCACCGGGACGGCCCTCGCGTCGAACGGCAGCCCGGAGGAGGCCGCCCAGCACCTGGACTCCGCGCGAATCCTGGTCACCGGTCCGCTGGCCGAGGGCCTGGACGCGCCGGTCCTGGAGCGCGAACGGGTCTACCGCGACGAGCGGTTCCTCGCGGACATGGAGCTGCGCGCCGAGCTGGAACTGGACCTGGGCCGGCACCGCAACGCGATCCCGTACCTCTACTTCATGCTCCACAAGCATCCGCTGAGCGAGCGCCTCAGCTGGCTGCTGATGCTGGCCCTGTTCCGCGCGGACCGCGGCGCCGAGGCGCTGGCCGTGTACGACGAGTACCGGCGCCGCGTGGTGGCCGAACTCGGCACGGATCCGGGGCGGGCCCTGCGGACGCTGCACCACCGGATCCTGGCCCAGGACCCGGAGTTGACGAGTCTGCGCGCCGTACCGGCACCGAGGACGCCGCTCCCGCCGGGGGAGTGAGCGGGGTCAGATCGCGAGGGAGAGCAGGACCGGGGCCGCGCCCTTGTTGAGCTGGTCGGCCGCGCGGTGCAGGCGGTGCGCGTGCTCGACCGGGAGGGAGAGGGCCAGGCAGCCGACGGCCGAGCCCGCCGTGATCGGCACCGCGGCGCAGACCGTGCCGACCGCGTACTCCTGGAGGTCCAGGACCGGGACGGTCGGGGGCTGGGCGGCGAGGCGGGAGAGCAGCACCTTCTCGTTGGTGATGGTGCGGGAGGTGAGGCGGGCCATCTTGTGCCGGGAGAGGTGGTCGCGCCGGCCGTTGAGGTCGAGCTGGCCGAGCAGGCTCTTGCCGACCGCGCTGGCGTGCGCGGAGACCCGGAAGTCCACCCACTCGTTGACCGCGGGGGCCTCGGGGCCGGCCGCGTACTGGGTGACGCGGACCTCGCCGTCGATGTACCGGCTGAGGTAGACGGCCGCGCCCACGGAGTCCCGCAGCTCGTCGAGCGTGTGCTGGAGCTTGGCGGTCAGCGCGTCCTCGCGGCCCTCGGCGACGGTCAGCCGGTCCAGGGCGGCGCCCGTGACGTACGCCCCGTCCGCCGTCTGCTGGACGTACCCCTCGCGGCGCAGCATCCGCAGCAGCGCGGTCAGCTGCTCCGCGGGCAGTCCCGTGACGCGGCCCAGTTCGGTGTCGGTGATGCCGACCCCGCGCAGGGCGACCGTCTCCAGGATGCGCAGCGCACGCCGCACCGACCGGTGCGGCTGGTACGACGACGCGTCCTGCTCGTGCTTCAGCGCCACGGCATCCCCCTGTATGGAACGGTTCCGGACAGCTGGGCTCCGTCCACGATAGCCGTCAAACACCCCGAACGGGGCGGCTGTTGGGGAGATACATGGGAGAAGGGCGGCGCGTTCCGTGCCTCTCAGCAGGAACGCACCACCCTGGCATATGCCCATGTCATGCCCCGCGCATTGCGCGGCTGGTCACAGCACCGCGCTCAGAAACTCCCGGGTGCGCTCGTGCTCGGGCTCGCTGAAGATCTTCTCCGGCGAACCGGACTCGATGACCCGCCCCGCGTCGAACATCAGTACCTGGTCCGAGATGTCCCGGGCGAAACTCATCTCGTGGGTCACGCACAGCATCGTGATGTCGGTGGTGTGCGCGATGTCCCTGAGCACGTCGAGAACGCCCGCGACCAGCTCCGGGTCGAGCGCCGACGTCACCTCGTCGAGCAGCAGCACCTGCGGCCGCATGGCCAGCGCCCGCGCGATCGCGACACGCTGCTGCTGACCGCCCGACAACTGCGTCGGGTACGCGTCGCAGCGGTCGCCGAGCCCCACCATGTCGAGCAGCTCGCGCGCCCGCTCCTCCGCCTCGTCCTTGGACAGGCCGAGCACGGTGACCGGCGCCTCCGTGATGTTCCTGAGCACCTTCATGTTCGGGAACAGGTTGAACTGCTGGAAGACCATGCCGATGTTCTTGCGGACCTCGCGGACGTGCTTCTCGCCCGCCGGCACGAGCTTGCCGTTCTTCTGCTCGTGCGTGAGGTACTCGCCGCCCACCTTGATCGTGCCCTCGTCGGGCTTGATCAGGGTCATCAGCAGCCGCAGGATCGTCGTCTTGCCGGAGCCGGACGGGCCGATCAGCGTCACGTGCTTGCCGGACGCCACCGAGAAGTCCAGCTCGTCGAGGACGGTGTTGCCGCCGAACCGCTTCACGACCTTGTCGAAGCGGATCAGCTCGCTGCCGTCCACCTTGGGGTTGGGCTGGTCCTTGGGAAGGTTCGGGTCAGCGGACAAGACGGCGCTCCAGGGCTCGCAGAAGAAGAGAGGACGGGTAGGCGATGAGGATGAAGGCGACGCCGACGACGGTCAGGGCCTCCGTGTACTGGAACGTCTGCGCGGCTTCGAGCCGTGCGCGCTGCAGCATCTCCAGGACACCGATCGCCGCGAGCAGCGGGGTGTCCTTGAGCATCGCGATCACGTAGTTGCCGAGCGCGGGCACCACCCGGCGGATGGCCTGCGGCAGGATCACCGCGCTCCACGTCCTGCGGTACGGCAGGCTCAGCGCCCGCGCGGCCTCCCACTGGCCCACCGGGACGGCCTCGATGCCCGCCCGGTACACCTGCATGGTGTACGTCGAGTAGTGCAGGCCGAGCGCGAGGACACCGGTCGTCAGCGCGGACGCCTGCACCCCCCACTCCGGCAGCACGAAGAAGAAGAAGAACAGCTGGACCAGGAGCGGGGTGTTGCGGATGAACTCCGTGAAGGCCCCGACCGGCCAGCGTACGAAACGGGTCGGCGCACGCAGCGCGAGCGCCCACACCAGACCCAGGCTGAACGAGATCAGCGAGCCCAGCACGAGGGCCTGCAGCGTGACGAGGACGCCGTCCCAGAACGTCGGCATGAAGTCGGCGACGGCCGACCAGTCCCAGTTGGACGCGGCGGTGACGATCATGCGCCGCCACCTCCCGCGCTCGTCGGGACATGAGACATCTCCGTCGTCTGGCGGAGGTTGAGCTTGCTCATGATTCCGATCCCGGCTGCCGGACGCTGGCCGATGCCGGCCTTGGCCTTGCGCTCCACGGCACGCATCACCCGCGTGAGCAGGAACGCGATGACGAAGTAGATGACGAGCGTCAGCAGGTAGATCTCCGCGCTCTCCGTCGTCGCGAGCCGCACCAGGTTCGCGGCGAACGACACGTCGCCGATGCCGAGCAGCGACACCAGGGCGGTGCCCTTCATCAGCTCGACCAGCAGGTTCGAGAACGGCGGGATCATCTCCGGCACCGCCTGCGGCAGCAGGATCAGCCGCATCCGCTGCCATGGCGTGAAGCTCAGCGCGACGCCCGCCTCACGCTGCGCGGGCGCCACCGAGTTCAGGGCGCCGCGCACGATCTCCGAGCCGTACGCCCCGTAGGACAGGGACAGCGCCAGCACCGCCGCCCACATCGGGACCAGCGACCAGCCCGCCAGCTGCGGCAGCACGAAGAAGATCCAGAACATGAGGATCAGGGCGGACGTGCCCCGGAAGACCTCGGTGTAGAACCCGGCGACGAACCGCACGATCCACAGCCGGTGCGTGCGGGCCATGCCGACGCCGAACGCGACGACGGCCGCGAGCAGCGCGCTGTACACGGTCAGCTGGATCGTGACCCAGATCCCGGGCAGTACCCAGTGTTCCCACAGTCCGCTGGTCATCGGCACAGCTCCTCGGCGGTCAGGGTGGTCATCTCCGCCTTCGTGAAGCCGAACGGCTGGAGAATCCTGAACAGTTCGCCGCTCTTCTTCATCTTGTGGATCTCGACGTTGAAGGCGTCCCGCAGCTTCGTGTCGGTGGGCCGGAACGTGAAGCCGCCGCCGTCGACGTGCTTCTTCCCGTCCACCAGCGGCGCGAACGGCTCGGTGTGCTCCGCCTTGCGGCTCTTCTTCGTGACCTCGCGGGTCGTCAGGGCGGTCCCGGCGAACACGTCGATCCGGCCCGCCTCCACGGCGTTCAGACCCGCCACCTGATCCTGGAGGATCACGATGTCGGACTCCTTGTAGCCCGCGTCGACCGCGTACTGGATCTCCGCGTACCCGGTGCCCGTACCGAACTTGGCCTTCGCCTTCACGACGTCGGCGTAGTCGTGCAGGTTCATCGGATTGCCCTTGCGGACGATGAACGAGTCCAGCATCTGGTACTCGGGGTCCGCGAAGATGACCTGCTGACAGCGCTCCTTGTTGATGTACATCCCGGCCGACACGACGTCGAACTGCTGGGTGTTCAGACCCGGGATCAGCGAGGCGAAGTCCGTCGCCACCGGCTGAACGTTGTCCACGCCGAGCCGTTTGAAGATGACCTTGGCCAGCTCCACCGCCTCGCCCGTGAACTCGCCCGCGTCGTTGATGTACCCGTACGGCACCTCACCGGCGATGCCCAGGCGGACGGTGCCCGCCCCCTGGAGCCGTGCGAGCGTGTCGCCGTTCGGCACGCGGCTGCAGCCGGCGGCGCCGAGCGCACCGATCGCGCCGAGCGCTCCCGCGCCGGCGAGCAGTGATCGTCTGCGGATGATCCGTTTCCCGTGCGTTCGTTTCTCTGTAGGTGGAGCCATGGGCGCGCGGCTACCCGACTCGACTCAACCTATGCCGATCAATTCCCGCCTTCCCCCACCGGGGCGACACGCGGTTGGGCCGGGGGGAGGCGTACTTGACCCATGGGGGTGAAGGGGGCCGACCATGGGACGTATGGCTACGACACAGGACGCAAAGGACAGCACCGCCGCCGCCCGGTACCTGGAGGTCTCGCTGGTCAAGCGGGGCGTCACGTGCAGGGCGAAGCTCCTCGACGACCGGGCGCCGCTCACGTGTGCGGCGGTGTGGGACGCGCTGCCGCTCGTCTCCGACGTCTACCACGCCAAATACGCCCGCAACGAGATCTACGCCCTGTTCCCCGCCTTCGCCGAGCAGGAGCCCCCGCTCGAGAACCCGACCGTCACGCCCGTCCCCGGCGACCTCTGCTACTTCTCCTTCAACGGGACGCAGTTGGGGTCGCAGTCCTACGGGTACGGGGCGGGGGCCTCGCTCCAGGCCGGCACCCCCGTGATCGATCTGGCCCTGTTCTACGAACGCAACAACCTGCTCCTGAACGGGGACGTCGGCTGGGTCCCCGGCATCGTCTGGGGCCAGATCGTGTCCGGCCTCGACGACATGGCCGAGGCCTGCCAGGACCTCTGGCGCAACGGGGCGTCCGGCGAGACGCTGTCCTTCCGCAGGGCCTGAACGGCCCCGGCTCCGCCGCCTAAGGCGCGTCGATTCCCGCCGCGCCAGAGGCGTACAGGGCATGCGCCGCCCGGAGGACCAGGGGGTCGGCGTGGCGGGCGGCGACGAGTTGGAGGCCGATGGGGAGGCCTGCCGAGTCGAGCCCGACGGGCACCGTCGCCGCCGGCTGCTGCGTCAGGTTGAACGGGTACGTGAAGGGCGTCCAGCCCGTCCAGCGCCGCAGCCCCGAACCCCGGGGAACCTCGACCCCCGCCTCGAACGCGGTGAGCGGCATCGTCGGCGTCACCAACAGGTCGTACGTGGAGTGGAACACCCCCATCCGCCGCCCGAGCGCCATCCGCGCGTCGACCGCCGCCAGATAGTCCAGCGCGCTGTACCGGGCCCCTTGCGCACACACTTCCTTGAGCCCGGGATCCAGCAACTCGCGCTGCGCGGGTGACAGTTGCTGCACCACGCGCGCCGCCCCGCTGAACCACAGCACATGGAACGCCTCGACCGGATCCGTGAAGTCGGGGTCGACCTCCTCCACGTACGCCCCGAGTCCGGCCAGCCGCGTGACCGCCTTCCGTACCGCCGCCGCGACGTCCGCCCGTACCGCGACCTGCCCGCCCAGCGACGGCGAGAACGCGACCCGCAGCCCGCGCACGCCCTCGTCGAGCCCGTCGCGGAAGCTGCCCGGGACCGGCCCGAGCCCGGACCAGTCCCGCGGGTCGGGCCCCGAGATCACGTCCATCATCAGCGCCGCGTCCGCCGCGTCCCGCGTCATGGGCCCGACGTGGGACAGCGTCCCGAACGCGGAGGCCGGGTACAGCGGCACCCGCCCGTACGTCGGCTTCAGCCCGAAGATCCCGCAGAACGAGGCCGGGATCCGTACCGAACCCCCGCCGTCCGTGCCCAGCGACAGCGGCCCCGCCCCGACCGCGACGGCCGCCGCGCTGCCCCCGCTGGACCCGCCGGCGGTGCGCGAGGTGTCGTACGGATTGCGGGTGACGCCTGCGAGCGGCGAGTCGGTGACGCCCTTCCAGCCGAACTCGGGGGTCGTCGTCCGCCCCACGAAGACGGCCCCGTGCTCCCGCAGCCGTGCCACCGACGGCGCGTCCTCGTCCCAGCGCCCCTCGGCCCGCACCGTCCGCGACCCGCGCAGCGTCGGCACCCCCCGCTGCAGCAGGATGTCCTTGACGGTGACCGGCACCCCGTCCACCAGACCCTGTGGCTCCCCGCGCCGCCACCGCTCCGCGCTCGCCTCCGCCGCCGCGAGGGCGCCCTCGGCGTCGACCCGCGTGAACGCGTTCAGCGCGGGCTGGGTCTCCTCGATGCGGGCGAGCACCGCCCGGGTGGCGTCGACCGGGCCGAACTCGCCCTTGCGGTAGCCGTCGACGAGTTCCTGCGCGGTCAGTCCGGTGAGCTCCGTCGTCATCCGTGTCCGCCTTCCAGCGACGAGGTCCATGAACGTCAGGGCCGGTGATCAGTTCCCCGGGACATACCCACGTTTCTTGTCGACTACATTCGTCAGCGGCCGGCCGGCGGCCCAGGCCTCGTACAACTCGACGAACTGGAGCCCGAGTTCGTCCCGCCAGCCCACCGTGTCCCCGCTCATGTGCGGAGACACGATCAGTCCGGGGGTCGTCCACAGGGGGCTGTCCGGCGGCAGCGGCTCGTGCTCGAAGACGTCGAGGGCGGCGCCCGTGATCCACCGCTTGTTCAGCGCGTCGAGCAGGTCGTCCTCGACGACGAGCTGTCCGCGCCCCACGTTGATGAACCGGGCCGACGGCTGCATCACGCCGAACCGCCGGGCGTCGAACATGCCGCGCGTCGCGTCCGTCAGCGGCGCCGCGCACACCACCCAGTCGGCCCGGGCGAGCAGCCGGTCCAGTTCGTCCTGCCCGTGGACCCCGGTCCGCGCCTCGCGCCCCACCAGCGCCGTGATCATCCCGATCGCCTTCAGCTGCTTGACGATCGCCCGCCCGATCGGCCCGGAGCCGACGACGCAGGCCCGCGTCCGCGCGACCCGCTGCGACTCCCGGTGCCGCCAGGTCCGCTCCGTCTGGAGCGCGAGCGTGCGCGGCAGGTCCTTGGCCATCGCCAGGACCAGCGCGGCGACGTACTCGGCGATCGGCCGGTCGAAGACGCCCCGCGCGTTGGTCAGCACGGTGTCCGAATCGACCAGCTCGGGGAACATCAGCCGGTCCACGCCGGCGCTCGCGGTGTGCACCCACTCGGGCCGGGAACCGGGCGCGGCGGCCGGCCAGGCCTCCCGCACGGCGTCCGAGAGGAAGTCCCAGACGAGCAGCACATCGGCGTCGGGCAGCCGCTCGCGCAGCTCGTCGGCGTCCTGGGCGTGCTCCACCCGGGCCCGCCCGGTGAGGCTGCCGAGGCGGGGCGCCGGGGCGGGTGAGGGGGCGTCCAGGACCAGCACGGTCGGGGTCCGGAGATCGTTGCGCAACGAGGTTCCGCTTCCTGGGGGACGGTTCCCCGGTTCCCCCGGGAAACAGTTTCTGCGGGCTTCGGGCATCCGCCTGACTTGGGCGGATTGACCACGCTGGCACCTGAATCTAACGTCGTCAACAGGGGTACTCCGCAAGCGGATACCCACCCTCTCCGCTGTTCCGACGTCCCGGCGGTCCGCCGGCCTCAGCACCACCCGGGAACACCCCGGCACATTCCGGCACCCGGCATCCATCACGCATCACGACAGCTGAATGTGGGGCCAGCTCATGGACGTCTCATTCCTGGGGGGACCGCAGCCGCAGCGCGGCGTGGGCGTCGTCGCCCCCTTCGACTTCGCACTCGACCGCGAGCTGTGGCGCTGGGTGCCCGACGAGATCTCCCTCCACCTCACCCGTACGCCGTTCGTGCCGGTCGAGGTCAGTCTCGACCTGGCCCGCCTGGTCAGCGAGCACGAGACGCTCGACGAGGCGGTACGGGCCCTGGCCGCGGCCGAGCCGGAGGTCGTCGCGTACGCCTGCACCTCGGGCAGTTTCGTCGGCGGCATCGCCGGCGAGCGGGCGATGTGCGAGGCCATGCACCGGGCCGGTGAACTGCCCTCGGTGACCACGTCGGGCGCGCTGCTCGAAGCGCTCGCCGAGCTCGGCGCCCGGCGCATCGCCCTGGTCACCCCGTACACGGCGTCGGTGACCGAGTCCCTGGAGGCGTATCTCGGCGAGGCCGGCACGACGGTCACCGGGCGGGCCTATCTCGGACTGACCCGGCACATCTGGAAGGTCCCCTACCGGGACGTCGCGGCGATGGCGCGGGAGGCGGTGGGCCCGGGGGCCGACGCGCTGTTCATCAGCTGCACCAACCTGCCCACGTACGACGTCATACCGCAGCTGGAGGCCGAACTGCGGATCCCGGTGATCTCCGCCAACCAGGTCACGATGTGGTCCGCGCTGAAACGGCTCGGCACGCGCGCGGTGGGCCCCTATCAGGCGCTGCTCGATCCGGCCGCGCGCCGCCAGTGGCCCCTGCCCGAACAGCACCGGCAACTCCCCGAAGGCCAGCAGGAAGGCGGCTTTGCATGACAGCGCTCGGATTCCTCTACCCCGGACACTCGGCCGAGGACGACTACCCGCGCATCGAGATGCTGATCGACAGCGATGTCCGGCTGCCCGTCGTGCACACCGACATCGGCGAGGACGCGCACCGGGTCGACGCGCTGCTGCGGATGGGGGCGCCCGAGCGGCTCGCGGCGGGGGTCGAGGAGCTGCGGCTCGCCGGGGCGGAGGCGGTGGTGTGGGCGTGCACGTCCGCGAGCTTCGTCTTCGGCTGGGAGGGGGCGCACGAGCAGGTGCGGGCGCTCGCGCGGGCCGCGGGGCTGCCCGCCTCCAGCACGTCCTTCGCCTTCGCGTACGCGCTGCGGGAGCTCGGGGTGCGGCGGGTCGCCGTCGCGGCGACGTACCCGGAGGACGTCGCCGCGTACTTCGCGGAGTTCCTCACCGCGTCCGGGGCGGAGGTGCTCTCCGTGCGGGGGAGCGGGATCATCACCGCGGCGGAGGTCGGCACGTGGGGCTGGGACGAGGTCCTGGCCATGGCCCGCGCCGGCGACCACCCGGAAGCGGAGGCGATCCTCCTCCCGGACACGGCGCTGCACACGGCGTCCTACGTCTCCGCTCTGGAACGGGAACTGGGCAAGCCGGTCCTCACCGCGAACCAGGTCACCGTCTGGGAGGGCCTCCGCCTGGCCGACCGCCGCGTCAACGCTCCGCTTTTGGGCGCCCTCTTCAAGAAGGCACCGCTGATCCAGTCGTAGCCCTTCGCCCGCGGGTCGGTGGGGGCTGGTCGCGCCCCTAAGGAGGCTGCGCCTCCTCGGGGAAATGCGCCCGAAGGGCATGCATTTCAGGGGCGCGGGGAACTGCGCGACCAGCCCCCACCGGGCCGCAGCCGCGAAAGAAACCGGGGAAGCCCTACGGCGACGGGGCGCCGTCCGCTTCACCCGAGCCGAGCGGGAATAAACCGGAGACCGCCTCCGTTAAAGCGGGCATCGAGTACAGGCACCCGTAGCAGGAGGATCCGTGTCGCCCACCCCAGACGACATCCGCGGCGCAGCCACCGGCACCGCCCCCACCCCCCTCTCCGTCCTGGACCTGGTGACGGTGGGCGCGGGCCGCACCGCCACCGACGCCCTCCGCACGAGCGTCGACATCGCCCGCCTCGCGGAGCGCCGCGGCTTCCACCGCTACTGGGTCGCCGAGCACCACTCCATGCCGGGCGTCGCCTCCAGCAGCCCCGCCGTGATCCTGGCCCACCTGGCCGCCCACACGGACCGCATCCGCCTCGGCTCCGGCGGCGTCATGCTCCCCAACCACGCCCCGCTGGTCATCGCGGAGCAGTTCGGCACGCTGGAGGCGATGGCCCCGGGCCGCGTCGACCTCGGCCTCGGCCGCGCGCCGGGCACCGACGGCGCCACCGCCGCCGCCCTGCGCCGCAGCGAGCGCCTGAACGAGGGTGCCGACGACTTCCCGCAGCAGCTCGCCGAGCTGATCCGCTTCCTCGACGACGACTTCCCCGACGGGCACCCGTACGCCCGGATCCACGCCGTCCCCGGCCCGGTCCAGGCCACGTCACCCGGCGGCGTCCAGGACCCGCACCGCCCGCCGGTCTGGCTGCTCGGCTCCTCCGGCTTCAGCGCCCGCCTGGCCGGCAGCCTCGGCCTGCCGTTCGCCTTCGCGCACCACTTCTCCGCGCAGAACACGATCCCGGCCCTGGACCTCTACCGCACCTCGTTCCGGCCCTCCGCCGTCCTCGACGAGCCGTACGCCCTCATCGGCGTCTCCGCGCTCGCCACCGACGACGACGGCACCGAGGCCCGCCGCCAGGTGACGGCCGCCGCCCTGAACATGGTCCGGCTGCGCACCGGCCGCCCCGGCCTCGTCCCCACCCCGGAGGAGGCGGAGGCGTACGCGTTCAACGAGATGGAGCGCGACTTCATCCGCACCTGGAACGCGAACGTCATCCACGGCACCCCCGACGAGGTCCGCTCCGGACTCGACGACCTCCACAAGCGCACCGGCGCCGACGAGCTCATGCTGACGGCCAACGCCCACAGCGGAGACGTCCGCCTGCGCTCGTACGAACTCATCGCCGACGCCTACGCACTCCCGGGCGCCGGCGCCTGACGCCCGCCCCCGCCGGCCGGGAGCCCAGCCTGATCCGAACAAAAGGCCCTAGGGCGTGCCTCCAAACTCCCGCCTGCTTCACGACGTCTGGCACGCACTCTCGCGCCGCACCGGGCGAAGACCCAAGTAGCTCCGCTACGAGGGCCTGCGCCCGGCACGCCGAGAGCACGCACCAGACGCCGCGAAGCCGCCCTCCGGGCGACGACGGGAGTTTGAAGACACGCCCTAGGCGGCGCTCCCGGCCAGCAGCGCGGAGATTCCCTCCGCGGCGACCGCCCGCGAGTACAGCCAGCCCTGCCCCGTGTCGCACCCGATCCGGCGCAGCCGCTCCGCCTGCTCCGACGTCTCGACGCACTCCGCGATCACGGTGAGCCCGAGCCGGTGCGCCAGCTGCACCAGCGCCTCGACGATCATCGCGTCCGCCGGGTCGGACGTGGCCGCGCCGCCGTGGCCGCCGCCGTCCTGGAAGCCGCGCACGAACGATCCGTCGAGCTTCAGCACCGACACCGGCAGCCGGCTCAGATACGCGAGGTTCGAGTACCCGGTGCCGAAGTCGTCGATGGCGATGGCGACCCCCATGCCGCTGAGCGCCTGCAGCGCCTGCAACGGCCGCCCCGCCGAACCCATCACGGCCGACTCCGTCAGCTCCAGCTGCAACAGGTGCGGCGGCAGACGCGTCTCCTCCAGGATCTGCGCCACGTCCGCCACGAGATCCGAGTCCCAGACCTGACGCACCGCCACGTTCACGCTCACGACGACCGGTTCGGCCTCCGGATGCGCCAGCTGCCAGGCCCGCGCCTGCCGGCAGGCGGTCCGCAGCACCCACCGCCCCAGCTGCACGATCGACCCGTCCTCCTCGGCCAGACCGATGAACCGATTCGGCGTGAGCAGGCCGAACTGGGGGTGCCGCCAGCGCACCAGCGCCTCCACCCCGGACAGCCCGCCGTCGGCCATCCGCACCAGCGGCTGGTACTCGAGCACGAACTCCCCGCGCTCCACCGCCGGCCGCAGCCCCGAGGAGAGCGCCTGCCGTGTCATCCGGTGTGCGTTGCGCTCCGGGTCGAACAGGGTCCAGCGCGCTTTGCCGTCGGCCTTCGCCCAGTACAGCGTGGTGTCCGCGGCCTGCATCAGCCCTGTCGTCGTGGTCCCCGAGACATGCCGCTCCACGACCCCGATCGACGCCGACACCGACAGCCGCTGCCCCGCGAGGTCGAACGGCTCCTGCAACGCGGCGAGCACCGACTCCGCCAGATCCGCCAGCTGCTCGGTGCCCGTCGAGTCCTCCACGAGCAGCGCGAACTCGTCGCCGCCCAGCCGGGCCACCAGCGGGGTCCCCGTCGCCGTGGCGGCCAGCTCCGCGCAGCGCGTCAGCCGGTCGGCGACCGCGGTCAGCAGCCGGTCGCCGACGTGGTGGCCGAGCGTGTCGTTGACCGCCTTGAACCCGTCGAGGTCGAGATAGCACAGGCCCACCCGCCCGGTCGCGCCCGTCCCCTCGTAGGCGCCCGTCTCCAGCGCGGCCGTGACCCGCTCGAAGAACAGGGCCCGGTTGGGCAGCCGGGTCACCGGGTCGTGCATCTCCAAGTGCCGCAGCCGCGCCGCGAGTTCACGCCGGGCGCTGATGTCGGTGAGCGAGATCAGCGTCGTCTCGGTGCCCGGCACGGGGCCGACCGTGATCTGCGCCCACACCGAGCGCCCCGTGGCGTGCTTGAGGCGGCGGGTGCGGGTCAGCCGGGCCTGCCGCCCGCGCAGCACCTCGCGGTACGCGTTCCAGGTGCGCGGGTCCGAACCGAGGTCGAGCAGCTCCGCGGCGTCCCGGCCGGTCAGCGCGTCGCCGCCGGCGCCGTCGAGCAGGACGCGGGCCGCCGTGTTGGCCGCCACGATCAGGCCGGCCGGGTCGACGACGATCATGGCGAGCGGCGAGGCGAGGAACGCCGACCGCAGCGGGTTCCTCGCCTGTGCCTCCGGCGGCTCCTGGGCCCGCTCGGCACTCTCCGTGAGGGTGTGGCCGGGGCGCGGGCCGGGCGGGCAGGTATCCGTCGCGGTCGTGGGCCCTTCTGGCTGTGCGCTCACCGCTCGCTCCCGCTCTGCGTCGTCTGGATGCGTGATCTGGTGCGGCCGGGTCCCGGCAGAAAGTGTGCCGATCATAGAGGCAGGTCGGACGGCCCATCCAGCCTGCGGGAGCCCGGTGGCCGCCGCACGCCCGTCGGCCGGCCCCGCGCCAGATCGTTTCTGCTCAAGGTGCGTCGCGGTCGTGCCGTGGTCCGTGCACAGCCCGACCGGCTGTGACGTTCTGTGACCGCCCGGCGTGTCACCCCGTCACTCGTCCGGGCCAGATAAAGAGGGCGCAGTACTACAAACACCCACAGTCTGGGTGGGGTGTCCCGCTTTCCCCACCCGGAGGTCGACTTGCCGCGTCCGCAGCCACCCGGGGGAGTGGAGAAGCCCCGGCCGCGCGCCGTCGCGGCGGCGCTCACCGCTCTCACCGCCCTGGCCGCCACAGGTCTGGTCGCGGGTCCCGCGTCCGCCGCCCCCTACGGCGGGCCCTGCGCCCTGGAGCGCACCGCCGCCCACCACTCCG
Organism: Streptomyces sp. NPDC059524; assembly: GCF_042749255.1. Lineage (NCBI taxonomy): Bacteria > Bacillati > Actinomycetota > Actinomycetes > Kitasatosporales > Streptomycetaceae > Streptomyces > Streptomyces sp. NPDC059524. Next base: position 18,647 of record NZ_JBHYTK010000112.1, read on the forward strand.
AGGGCCTCGACACGTGGAACGAGGCGTATCCGCGGCCCGGCAAGCGGCTCGACGCCGTGATGGTCTTCCTCTCGTTCCCCGACGCGGAACCGCAGACCAGCCCGCAGGAACTGGCCGCCGACCACTTCCCGGCCACCACCCGCTTCTTCGAGCAGGCCTCCTACGGCCGCTTCGAACTCGTGCCGCATCCGCAGACCCGCTGGATCCAGATGCCGCACGACTCCACCTCGTACGCCATAAAGCGGGACTGGAGCGCGGCGCACCGCAGCGACTACCTGCGCGACGCGCTCGCCGCCGCCGACCCCGTGACCGACTTCAGCAAGTACGACGTCGTCTACCTCGTCGCCGACCCGGACGCGCCCGGCGTCGACTCCGACGCCACCAAGGTCGTCAACTTCGACCGGCCGATGCGGGCCGACGGCACCGACATCCGGCGCGTCGTCACCGTCTTCGAACGGCACCCCCCGGACCGCAATGTCCTCGCCCACGAGACCGGGCACGTCTTCGACCTGCCCGACCTCTACCACCGGCCCTCCGACGGCAAGGGGGACTGGGACACGTACGTGGGGGACTGGGACGTCATGGGCAGCCAGTTCGGGCTCGCGCCGGATCTGTTCGGCTGGCACAAGTGGAAGCTGGGGTGGCTGGACCCGGGACAGGTCCGCTGCGTCAGCGACACCGGGCCGACGCGGCTCACCCTGGAGCCGCTCAGCACCGGGCCCGACGCGCGGGGCGCCGCGTTCGGCACGGGGGACGGGACGAAGCTCGCCGTCGTCCGTACGGGGCCGTCCAGCGCGATCGCCGTCGAGGCGCGCGGAGGCACGGGCAACGACACCGGCACCTGTACGCGGGGGATCCTCGTCTACCGGGTCCGCAGCGACTCCACCTCCGGTGACGGGCCGGTCCAGGTCCTCGACACGCACCCGGGTACGGGGGCCTGCTACGGCGAATCCGTCTACCCGCCGCTGGCCGACGCCCCCCTGGAGGTGGGCGAGAGCTTCACCCTCCCCGGGGAACACATCCGCATCGAAGCGGAATCCCGCACACCCTCAGGCTCCTGGAACCTGAAAATCACAGCGGGCTGATCACGCGCCTGGGCCCCCGCCGGGCCCCTCCGGTTCCGGTCGCGGTTCCGGTCGGGTCGTCCCCGCCTTGGGCAGTCTGCCGCCTGGGGCGGCACGGGTGGGCAAGGCGGCACCCAGGTGCCGGGTGCGCGATTAGGTCGGTCTCGGCTACGGCGTCGCCGCCGTAGGGGCTGAGCATCGTCGCCGACGGCCGCGCCGTCGTGGCTGGTCGCGCAGTTCCCCGCGCCCCTGAAGGCGCACTTCGTGCGCCCCAGGGGCCATTGCCTCGCGCCCCGCGACGGAGTCGCAAAAGCGAAGGCCCCCCGCTGTTGCGAGGGGCCTTGCTGTCGGTGCGCCATCAGGGACTCGAACCCCGGACACGCGGATTAAGAGTCCGCTGCTCTAACCAACTGAGCTAATGGCGCCGGCTGACGTCGTAGACATTAGCATCGCGATCGGCGGACCGAGAAATCGATATGCGCACCGTCGCCCGGGCCGCCCGCACGCACGCCCAGAGCAGCACCTCGGGCCCCGGCAACCAGGGTCGCCGCGTGTCCGGAGCCACCACCCACCGGGACCGCGCGTGCGCCGGCGCGAGGGACAGCGGCGCGGGAACGGTCACCGCGTCGCCGGGCCCGTGACACAGCAGCGGCGGCACCGCCGGACCCCACTCCTCCCACTCCAGCAGCGACGGCAGCCGCTGCGCCGTACCGGGCGCCGTGAAGAGCAGCATGCGCCCCCGGTGCGCCGCGACCGGTCCCGAACCGGGCCCCTGGTCCCACAGCCGGTCCAGCATCCGCCGGCCGAAGATCGCCGGAACGTTCACCACGTCGAAGACGGAGCCGCAGGGCAGCACCACGGGTGCGTCGGGGCGGGACTCCCAGTCGGCCAGCGTCGAGCGCGGATACGTTCCGGCCGAGGCGAGCCACGCGGCGCCCTCGGGGGTGAGCCCCGAGGCGTCGAGGTGGTCCTGGAACGCGGTGGCCGGCGGCATGAGGTGCGGGTGTGCGGTGCTCATGTCCCCTACATCTACGGGCTGTGAGAGCCCGCTTCCCGAGAGTTGCGGGAATTCAGGACAGGAGGGGGCGGGGCGGAGTATCTTGCCCCCTCGGCATATGCCACCAGGTCATTACGGGCGGTCAGTCGGTGTCGTCCCGGGCACCGCGCAGCAGGTCACGGCCGAACTCGACCATCTTCTTCGCATAGTCCTCGGTCCACTCCGCGCGCTCCGCGATGTCCGCCGTCGTCAGCCGGTCGAACCGGCGCGGATCGGCGAGCTGCGCGGCCGCGATCGCCTGGAACTCCATGGACCGGTCGGCCGCCGCGCGGAAGGCGTGGGTCAGCTCGGTCGCCCGGCCGAGCAGCTCGCGGGGGTCCGCGATCGACTCCAGGTCGAAGAAGTGCTCCGGGTCCGCGGTGGCCTCCGCGGGCTCGAAGATCAGCGGGGCGGGCCGCAACCGTGGTTGCGGGGTACGGGGCCGCTCGGGCTCCGCCATGGTGGTCCTCCTTGGTTCCGGCTACGTCTTCATTGTCCGGCACCCCGCAAGACCACCCTCTGGCCTCAGGGTCTCCAGGTCACCCTGTGCCGCGACAGTCGGTCCAGTACCGCATGGTTCGCCTCCCACCCGTCCGGGCTGTTCTCCTTGGCCGCCTCCGGCGGCGTGCCGGACTCCGTCCGGGGGCGTGGGGGGTCAGGGTCTCCAGGTCACCCTGTGCCGCGACAGTCGGTCCAGTACCGCATGGTTCGCCTCCCACCCGTCCGGGAACTTCACCGTGACCCCCAGTTGGACCGGGTCCGTCGACGGGTGGGCGTCGAGGAGGTCGGGGATGCCGGCGCGGCTGATGACGATGCAGGCGTGGCGGTGGCGGGACGCCAGGACGCACAGGCGGCCCGTCTCCAGGTGGAACGCCGTCGCGTCGGGGCGGCCCGACAGCGGGTGCAGGACCACGGTCACGTCGAACTCCATGCCCTGCAGCCGGTTCGCCGTGTCGACAGTCACCCCCGTCACGTCCAGCTCCGCGAGCGCGGCCCGTACGGCGGCCGCCTGGTCGCGGTGCGCGGTGCCGACACAGATCCGGTCCGCGGTCAGCGCCCCCTCGCGCGGCTCCCGCTCGGAGTGCGTGACCCCGTCCCGGTCGAGCAGGCGCCGTACGACGAGAGCCACCGCCCGTACCGCCTCCGGGTCCGTGCGCGGGGTGTGCGCCGCGGGCAGTTCGAGCAGGCCCCAGCCGGAGCGGGCCGCCTCGTCGATCACCAGGTCCGGTCCCGAACCGTCCGACGGGACGCGGAAGTCCAGCGCCCGGTCGCCCTCGCCCGTGCCGCTGCGGAACTCGGTGAAGGGGTAGAAGGCCTTCGAGACCAGCGGCGCCGCCGTCGCGGGGAGCCGCCAGGACACCGGGAGGCGGTGCTGCGGCAGTTCGGGGTTGTGCGCGAGCAGGGTCGACACCGCCGAGGCCGACGGGTCGTAGGACAGGCCCGCCCATTGCTCGGAGCCGACGATCGAGAACGGGTCCAACTGCCCCGGGTCGCCCACGAACAGCGCCCGCTCGAACAGCCCCGCCACGGAGAGCAGCGCGTCCGACCGCATCTGGTACGCCTCGTCGACGATCGCGTGCCGCCACGGCTCGTCGACCTTCACGTGCGCCCACTTCGCGGCCGTCGAGATGACGACGGGGAGCGGCGCGAGATCGCCGGCCTTCGCCGAGGTGCGGACGTTCGGCAGGTCGTCCAGGGCCTTGTCGTACGCGTCGGCGTCGCTGCTGTGCAGACGGCCCACGGGCAGCTCGGGGCTCTTGTCGTGGAGCCGTACGACGAGGTCGTCCACCTGCGCGTTCGTCTGCGCGACGATCATCAACGGGCGGCCCGCGTCCGCGAGTTCGAGCGCGGCCCGCACGACGAGGGTCGACTTCCCGGCGCCGGGCGGGGAATCGACGACGACACCGCGCGCGTCCCCGTGCAGTGTGTCGCGCAGGATGCCCTCGGTCGCCCGGGACGCCTCGGCTCCCGGGTCGAACGTGTCCGGCGTGCTCACCGTGCTCACAGGATGTCCTCCGCCGTCGTCGCGTCCGGTGCCTCCGCGCCCGCCCCCGGCGGCCCGCCGTGCGTCCACGGCGTCGCCTCCGGATCCGGCAGCTTCGGCCCGCCGCGCTGCTCGTGCTCGAACAGCGTCCAGCACATCTGGTCGCCCTTCCGCGGCACGGACCCCTCCTCGGGCTCCTTGCCGCGCCCCATCTTGTCCAGGATCCGCAGCACCACCGCGTCCTCGCCCTCGTACGCCACGAACTCGGCGCTCTGCGGCTTGCCTCCGAGCGAGCGGTACACCTTCACGCGCTCCGAGAGGTGCGGCCGGTCGTCCGTGCGCACGGTGACCAGCGGACGCGGCCGCTTCTTCTCGCTGTACGCGGACACGACCTCCGTCACCTCGCACGCGAACGCCTCCCCGGCGAGCCGCCGCCCGGCCATCACCAGCGGGTCGTCGAGCGCCTCCTGGGCGTCGAGCCGGGCCTGCTCGCGCTCCCGCGTCGCCAGCTTGTTCGCCGCCGTCACCGCGTCGTCGCGGCGCGGCTGCGGGGGCTCGCCCGCCGCCACCCGGTCGCGGTGCATCGTGAACGACCAGCGGTCCCGCGTCCAGCGGTCCGCCGCGTGCGCGCCCTCGGGCAGCGTGCACAGCACGTCGAGGCCGCGCCACACCGCGTCCCAGGTGGGCCGGGTGCGGGACTCGACCAGGGCGTGGATCTCCCGCTCCGCCGCCGTCAGTTCGGCCAGCCGGCCGTCCGCCTCGATCGCGTCCTCGGCCGCCGCCATGCGCGTACGGGCCCGGTCGTAGCGCTCGATCGCCGGTGCGAGGAGCTTGTTGTCGAACGCCGGGTCCGTGGCCGGGCCGGCCGGCGGGCACAGCAGCTGGCCCCGCTCGTCCCGGCCCCGCTCCGCCCGCTCGGCCGCCGCCGCCCCCGACGTGCCTTCTGGGGCGTCGATCCAGGCGAGCAGCGCGCCCAGGTGCTGGTCCTCCAGGCTCGACTGGCCCGTCGCCCAGTGCCGGGACAGCAGGTCCGTCATCGCCAGGAGCAGGGAGGAGCCCGGCACGCGCGCCCGCTCCCCGAAGTGCGTCAGCCAGCGCCCCAGCAGCGGCACGTGCGGCGGCGCCGGATGCGGCGCCTCCGGGTCCTGTTCGGCGGTGCGCCGGAACCGCATCGACCGGCCGAGCAGCCGGACGAACTCGACGCCCGCCCGGCTCGGCACGATCAGCTGCGGAGCGTCCGCGCACAGCTCCACCTCGACCTTGACCTTCTTGCCGGTCTCCGCGTCCGTCTCGTTGCGCTCCGTCAGCTCGACGTCCGCCGCGAACCCGTCCAGGTACGGCAGCACCTCGTCGGCGAGCCGCGTGAGGAACGCGAAACGCAGGTCGCGGTCGCGCGGCTGCGGCACGACGAGCAGCCGCGGCGACGTCCGCTCCGTGCCGACGAGCGCGCCGAGCGGGGCGCCCGTCTCACCCGCGGTCGTCAGCGGGACGAGCACCAGCGGGCGCTGGGACAGATGCCGGTGCCGCACCGTGGCGGTCGGCTGCGCGCGCCCCGTGCTCGTGGCCTCGAGCCGGGCCAGATGGTTGATCAGACTCACCGCTGCCACTCCTTGCCGCTCAGTGCCTCGGCCCGCAGCGCGGCGGCCCGGCGCAGCGCCGCCACCGTCGGGTCCGCCGGATCGCCGCCCTCGCCGTGCGCCGCCGCGAGCACCGCGTCCACCGTCGTCAGACCGCCCAGCTCGGCGCGGAGCGGCCGGCCGAGCACCATCACCGCGCCCGCCGCCCGGGACCGCTCGCGGCAGTGGAACGCCAGCTCGCACGCGGCCAGGCACTCCGGCGCGTACGTCGCCGGGACCGCCTCGACCGCGGCCGCCAGCTCGGCCGCGGGCAGCTCCGGGTCGAAGGCCGTGCCGGGCGGGAGCGCCGCCGCGATGTCCTCGATCCGGGTCAGCCGGGCCAGCTGCCTGCGGGTCACCGCGAGCTGCTTGCGCACGTCGACCGCGGACGCCGCCGGCAGGTTCGAGAAGTCCTTCGGGCACACCAGCACGATCCGGTCCCGGACCCTGACCTCGGCATCGAGGCCGGTCAGCCGCTGGGCGACCTGCTCGAGGGCCAGTACGTACACGGCCGCCTGCCGGGCCGCCGCCCCGACCTTCGCCGCGTCCGCCGCCCCGTCGATCATCGGGAACGACTTGATCTCGACGACCGTCCAGCTCCCGTCCGGATGCACCACCACGGCGTCCGGCTCCAGGAACGCGGGGCTGCCCGCCACGTCGAGCGCCAGCATCGGATGGTCCAGGAACGTCCACGTGCCCGGCGACTGAGCCGCCTCGCGCAGCGCCAGCGCGGTCCGTGCCGTACGGCCCTGCGGACCGGCCGCCGACAGATCCGGCGCCGACACCAGCTCGGCCACCGGCTCCGGCGCGCCCGCGGGACCGACCCGCTCGTGCACCAGCCGCAGCAACTGCGCGCCGCCGTCCGCCTTCACCCGCGCCTCGAACACGTTCCCCCGCGCCAGCGCGAACTGGGACTGGCCGAAAGCCGAGGGCGCCCCCAGCGCGTCCGCGAGCCGCGCCTTGTCGACGCCCGCCCCGTCCAGGAGCGCGCGCCGGCTGCACCCCGGGTTCGCCGCGAGGGCGGCCAGGGCGCGGGCGTCCAGCGGGCGCGGGGGCCGGTCCGGGCCGCGCAGCTCAGCGAGCTGGTGCCGCAGCCCCGTCACCGGTGTCGTGGGTCGGGGCACCCTTGCGCTGTCGGGGAATTCGCTCACCCGGCGAAGTCTGGCACTCTCCACTGACAATCGAGGAACGTGTGGCGGAAGGGGCCGCCCACGAGCCGTTCGCCAGGACCGCGGCGACCCGGTCCCGGATCCGCCCGGCGAGCCGCTGGACCGGCTTCGTGAGCAGCAGGCCCACGCCCATCACGGCGGCGCCCGCGACCGCGTCGAAGAAGTAGTGGTTGGCCGTGCCCATCACGACGATCGTCGTGATCAGCGGATAGCCGACGGCCGCCGTCCTCGCGAGCGGGCCGCGCCCGTGCCGCCACAGCATCACGCCGCACCACAGCGCCCATCCGACGTGCAGACTGGGCATCGCCGCGTACTGGTTCGTCATCCCGCCCATGCCCTTGGGCGCGCTCGCCGCGCCGCCCCACCAGCCGTACGAGCTGTACTGGGCCATGGTGTCGACGAAGCCGTAGCCGGCCGTGAGCAGGCGGGGCGGGCAGGTCGGGAGCAGGGTGAAGCCGATCAGGCCGATCAGCGTCGAGGTCATCAGCCAGGTGCGGGCCGCGCGGTACACATGGGCGCGGCGGCGGAACAGCCAGACGAGGATCGCCGGCGTGACCAGGTAGTGCAGCGAGGCGTACCAGAAGTCGGCGGGGACGCCGATCCAGGCCTCGCGGGTGAACAGACGGTTCAGCGGATGTTCGAGATTGAGGTGGACTGCCTTCTCGGCCCGGAGTATCGCCAGGCCGTGGTCGACGGCCGTGCTCACGTCGCCGCGGGCCAGCAGCCGGCCCGCCGTGTACACGCCGTACACGAGGAAGATCAACGGGAGCTCGGTCCACCAGCGCAGCCTCGCTCCGGGTATGTCCCCGGCGTGCGCTGCGTCGTCGTCGGTCTGCGACATGCGGGCCGCTCCCCCTCTTCCCTCGTCGGCGGCCTCCGGCCACTTCGTCACCCTACGGCGTGAATGAGGTCCTTGGTGGGTGACCTCTGACCCTCGTAGACGCGGAGATCGCCGGCCGGGTTGCCCGGCGGGCGGACCGCGCCGAGGTTGCGCGATGATGAACGGGTCCCTCCTGAACTGTTGAACTGCGAAAGGTCCCCGCATGGCACCGCGCATCCTGCTGGCCCGGCACGGACAGACGGAATGGTCCCTGTCCGGACGGCACACCGGCAGGACGGACATCCCGCTCCTGGAGGAGGGCCGGCGCGGCGCGAAGCTGCTCGGCGAGCGACTGCACCGCCCGCCCTACGACGGGCTGCCCGGCGTCGAGGTGCGGACCTCGCCGCTCGTGCGGGCGAGCGAGACGTGCGCGCTGGCCGGGTTCGGGGAGCGGGCCACCGCGTGGGACGCGCTCATGGAGTGGGACTACGGGGCGTACGAGGGTCTGACCCCCGCCCAGATCCAGGAGCTGCGGCCCGGCTGGTTCATCTGGCGCGACGGTGTGCCCGACGGGGAGACGCTCGCGGAGGTCTCGGCGCGGGCGGACGAGGTCGTCGCCTGGGCCCGTTCCGCGGACCGGGACGTGCTGGTGTTCGCCCACGGACACATCCTGCGGTCGATCGGGGCGCGCTGGCTGGGCTTGCCGATCGATTTCGCGGCGCGGATCCGGCTGAACCCGACGTCCCTGTCCGTGCTGGGCTGGGCGTACGGGGATCCGGCGATCGAGTCCTGGAACGAAACGGGGCACCTGGCGGTGGGCTGAGCGGACGACGCCTCTTCGTCTGCCGGGTGCTCGTCGCGAGCGGCTGCGGGTCTCGTCGTGGCTGGTCGCGCAGTTCCCCGCGCCCCTAGAGGCGAGCGGCTTCGCCGCTCAGCCTCTATCGGGGAAATGCGACCCGAAGGGTC
>NZ_JBHYTK010000113.1:0-14375 GCF_042749255.1 Streptomyces sp. NPDC059524
TCGAAGTCGCTGGGCAACAGTGTGCTGGTCGGTGAGATGGTCAAGCACTGGCGGCCGATCGTGCTGCGCTACTACCTGGGTACTCCGCATTACCGCTCGACGATCGAGTACAGCGAGGAGGCGCTGCGCGAGGCGGAGTCGGCGTTCGCGCGGATCGAGGGCTTCGTGCAGCGGGTGACCGAGCTGGCCGGGGGGACGGTCGCCGCGGCGGACGAGGTGCCGCCGGCGTTCGCGGAGGCGATGGACGACGACCTGGGTGTGCCCGGCGCGCTCGCGGTGGTGCACACGGCGGTGCGGCAGGGCAACAGTGCGCTGGCGGCCGACGACAAGGAAGCCGCCGTCGCCCGTCTCGCCGAGGTCCGCGCGATGCTCGGCGTCCTGGGTCTGGACCCGCTGGACGCGCACTGGGCGGGGGAGGGTGACCGGACGGAGGATCTGCACGGGGTCGTGGACACCCTCGTGCGGCTCGTGCTGGACCAGCGGGAGTCGGCGCGGGCCCGCAAGGACTGGGCGACCGCCGACGCGATCCGCGACCGGCTCGGCCAGTCCGGCCTCGTCATCGAGGACAGCCCCAGCGGACCCCGCTGGACCCTCGGCTCCCGCTGAGAACCAGGGGAGAAGACGGCCGGCGGCGGCTGTCCGCCCCGAACCGTCCCTCGCGCCGGGTGACTTGTCCGGGGTGCGGCGTTCCATGAAGCGGTCACGCTCGTTGAGTGGTCGTGCACATGGATGACCATTTGATTTTCGATACCGCCGCCGAGCACCGGCCACCCTGCTCCTGCGGTGGACCGGGTGCGGCGGCGAGCCCGCAGAGCGCCACGCTCTCCGGCCTGCTCGACACGCTCGAACGCCTCAAAGGAGAGTTCGAGCATCGTCTCACCGGCATCGTCAGGACGGAGACGGTGGCCGCCGGGGCCGCGGGCGGCCCGGTGGAACCGGGCAACCTCGATCTGCTCCGCCCGTTCACCGAGGCGATGCAGAGCATGGGCCGGGCCCGGGACGGCGACCGGGTGGACGTTGCCGCCGAACCCCCTCGCCAAGCCCCCCGCAAGAAACGTTTCCTCACCGACGGTGTCGACGTGGCCCTGGGCACCTTTCAGGAACCGGTCGCCCTGCGCGCGTACCTCGCACCGCAGCGGCCGGTCCGTCCGGAATGACGGGGAGGACGACCGCGCGCCGTGGCGCCGGCCGGTGCGTCAGGCGCCGGGTCGGTGCAGCCGGTCCACCAACCCGTCGACGTACTCCGGCGTGAGTTCCATGCCGAACAGGACCCGGATGTACATCGGCGCCAGGATGTGGTCCAGCACGTCGAGTGCGTCGAGCACCTGCTCGCCGCGGTCACCGGCGCGGTCGAGCATGGACTGCAACTGCCCCATGCGTTCGGCGAAGAGGGCGTCGCCGGCCTTCAGTCCCTGTGGTCCGTCGCTCGACAGGGCGACGGCCAGGCGTACGAGCGCCAGTCCGTCGGGTCCGGTGATCTCGCGCGCCACGGCGGCCGCGTAGGTGCGCAGATCGCCGTCCAGGCTTCCGGTGTCGGGCATCGGGGACTGCGCGTTGAGGCGGGTGAGTGCCACCTCGCTGAGCAGTGCCTCCAGGCTGCCCCACCGGCGGTAGACGCTGCTGTCGGCCACGCCCGCGCGGGCCGCGACCTCGCCGACGGTGAAGTTGCCGTAGCCGCGCTCGCTGACGAGTTCGGAGACGGCCTGGTGCACCTGTGCGCCGACGCGGGCGCTGCGCCCGCCGGGCCTGCGGGCTCGCTGTCCTTCGTTCATGCCCCCACCTTAACGCAGTCGGGACTTGCGTTTGTGGGTCGGCTCGCCTTATGGTCGCCTAACGCAGTCACCGACTGCGTTAAAGGGTGAGAGGAAGAGCAACCCATATGACTGCTGCGACACCCGCGACCACACACAACGGCCCCCACCGAGCCGTACTCCTGACCGTGACCTGCCTCGGCCAGTTCATGGTCCTGCTCGACAACACCATCGTCGGAGCCGCACTCCCCGACATGCAGCACCGCCTCGACACCTCACTGACCGGCCTCCAGTGGATCGTCGACGCCTACGTCCTCCTGGTCGCCATGCTGCTGCTCTCCGGCGGCGTCTTCGCCGACCGGTTCGGCCGCAAGCGCGTCTACCTCACCGGAGTCGTCGTCTTCACCACCGCGTCCCTCGTCTGCGCCCTCGCACCCTCGCTCGGCTGGCTCATCGCCGGACGCATCCTCCAGGGCATCGGAGCCGCAGCCCTCAGCCCCGCCTCACTCGCCCTCCTCGCCGCCGCGTATCCCGTACCGCAGGAACGCATGAAGGCCATCGGCCTGTGGGCCGGACTCAGCGGCATCGGCCTCGCCGCGGGCCCCGTCGCCGGCGGCGTCCTCACCGAAGCCTTCGGCTGGCCCGCCATCTTCCTGGTCAACCTCCCCATCGGCGCGATCCTCCTCCTGATGGGCCTGCGCACCCTCCAAGAGAGCCGCAACCCGCACGCCCCCGCCATCGACGTCCCCGGAACCGCCCTCTCCGTCCTCGGCGTCGGCGTCCTCACCTACGCACTCATCGAAGGCGGCGCCCGCGGCTGGACCTCACCACTCATCCTCGCCGGCTTCGCCGCCGCAGCAGTCCTCCTCGCCGCCTTCATCGCCGTCGAAGCACGCCGCTCCAACCCCATGCTGCCGCTGCGCCTGTTCCGCCAGCGCCTGTTCACCGTCTCCAACACCGCCATGGTCGTCGTCGGCTTCGCACTCATGGGCTCGTCGTTCTTCTTCTCCCAGTTCTTCGTCCACGTCCAGGGCAGCTCCATCCTGCGCGCCGGCCTCCAGACCCTCCCGGTCTCCCTCGCCATGGTCGTCGTCAGCCCCTACGCCGGCCGCCTCGCCGCCCGCTACGGCTTCCGCATCGTCGTCACCACCGGCATGGTCCTGGCCGGACTCGGACTCCTCGCACTCGGCACCGTCCACGCCGACACCGCCTACGTCAACGTCTGGTGGCGCCTCGCCATCGTCGGCACCGGCTTCGCCCTCACCCTCTCCCCGCTGACCGGAGCCGCCGTCCAGGCCGTCAGCCCGCAAGAAGGCGGCCTCGCCTCCGGCATCAGCAGCACCACCCGCCAGATCGGCGCCGTCCTCGGCGTCGCACTCCTCGGAGCCGTGGTCCGCACCCGCCAGGCCGGCGGCGCCTCCTTCGAAGCCGGCCTCAACAGCGCCTTCCTCGCCGCCGGAGCCGTCACCCTGGCCACCGCCGTCCTCACCGGCCTCTGGCTCGCCCGGTCCAAGCCCGCGAACGAAACCGCCCCGGCCCCGCAGCACACCACCACGGAACCGGAAGCCGTCCCCACCCCCCGATGAGGCCGGAAGAGGGACCAACACCCCTGTGACAGAACGAAGACGGCGCGGGACACCGCCTGTGACTCGGTGCGAGATACAAATACTTCCGACCACAGCACAGCGCCGTCCACCGGGGGAAAACACCGTGAAGCACACCCGCGTCACCGCACTCGCAGCCATCACCGTCGCCGCCACCCTCTCGCTCACCGCCTGCAACAGCGACGGATCCGGCCACGGCTCCTCCTCCAGGAAGGGCTCGTCCTCCTCCGGACACTCCTCCACGAACGACGACGCCAAGCCCGCGGACGACACCACCTCCACGGGCGGCGCACAGGCCAGCAACCCAAAGACCGACGCCGACGACAACACGTCCTCCAACACCGGGAACGGCACGGCGAACTCCGGCACCGGCACCCGCAAGACCCCGATCTGCAAGACCGAGGACCTCGCCATCGACGCCGCGGACGCCGCCCCCGACCAGACCGAGGGCCGCATCGACATCACCATGGTCAACCGCGGTTCGACCACCTGCTCCGCCACCGGCTTCGCCGGCGTCGACATCAAGGACGCCGACCACACCACCAGCCCCATCGAACGCGGCAACGCCCAGCCCCGCATCACCGTCCTCAAGCCCGGCGACGCCGCCGTCTTCAACCTCGCCTACACCATCGACAACACCGGCAACAGCCTCGCGTCCCCCACCCACATCCTCGTCACACCCCCGAACGAGACCCACACGGTCACCCTGAACTGGCCCGCGAACGCCGGTGACATCAAGGGCGCCTACACCGACGTCCAGGTCTACCCGACGCACACGACCGAGTAGGAACGGGCGAGCCCTCCCATGGAGTCACGACGCGACGGCCGGCGGAATCCCGCCGGCCGTTCGGCCTGACGTGTGGTTGTGATCGCGAAACCACGTGTGCGCACGCATGGCGTGCACACACGTGTGCACGCTCGCGCGAACATGACGTCGCCTCCCAGGGCGCGGAACGCCCGTGCGGCCATGGGCCGGGAGAGGCACCCACTTCCAGCGAAAGCGTGCGATGACCTCCTTGCGTCACCGGCTCGGCTCGACGGCCTGCGTTGCCGCCACCGCGCTCACTCTGACCTGCACCGCGATCTCGACCGCCACCACCGCCTCGGCGGCCGACGTGCCCCAGAGCGTGGACATCGACCGCGGCGCCACCGCCGAGGTCCCCTTCACCTACCAGAACACCGGGGGCAACCACACCATCAGCCCGACCGGCGGCTCGGTGGTCTTCACCGCCCCCGAACACACCACCTTCGCCGCGCAGACCACCGTGCCGAGCCTCTACAGCGCCAACGGCCAGAGCTGGGGCTTCACCAACGTGGGCCTGCGCAACTGCCGGCGCAGCAACGAGGACCGCACCCTGACCTGCGACGCCTACAGCAAGAACGGCGGCGACAGCAGCTGGAACATCAACACCTACCGCCAGTTCCGCCCCAAGGTCACCGTCGCCGACGACGCCCCCTTCGGCAAACTCCCCACCGGCACCGGAACCTTCAACTTCCGTAACCCGCAAGGCACCCGCTACAGCCCCAAGGGCACCCTGAACGTCAACGTCCCGGTCCCCGTCATGTGCCTGGTCGCGCCGAAGGACGCCGGACTGCACGATCCGGTCCGCATCTGGAAGTGCGACGACCTCGACAACACCCCGTACGCCTCCGACTGGCAGTACGCGGGCAACCACCTCGAGTCCACCGACAGCACCTCGACCGACAACATCAAGTGCGCCTACAACTGGCCCACCCAGGCTGGCCAGGTCCAGATGTGGAACTGCGGCGTCGGCGACAGCCGTGTCGACTGGACCCGCCAGGGCCTGCAGTTCGTGCACAACGACACCGGCCTGTGCATGGACGCCGGCGACGACCGCAGGAACGGCGACATCGTCATGCTGCAGTCGTGCACGGCCGGAAACACCAACCAGGACTGGACCTGGTCGGGCAGCAAACTCGTCGTGCGGTGACCTCGCACTGACCGAGCACGACCAGGCGTCAGCCCGAGACCTGGAACTCGTTCCCACCCGCATCGACGAACTCGCCCGGCTCACCGCCGGTGCGACTGACCTCCAGCCGCACCCGGTTCCGCACAGCCTTCTCCGCAGCCGGCGGCCCCATCACCAACGACACCGTGCTCGTGGGCGTCCGGCGCAACCGGACGCCCCAGTCGTGCGACTCGACCGACTGCCACCCGGCCTGCGCCTGCCAGAAGACCGACTGAGCTTCGCGCTCCTCCTCGGTGACATCGAGGCAGATCGCGACGAGACCGGAATCGGCGAGCACCCCCGGGTGGCCAGGACGCAGCACACAGAACTCGTTCCCCTCCGGATCGGCCAGCACGTCCCACGGAACCTCCCCCTGACCGATGTCGACCCGCGACGCCCCCAGAGCCAGCAGCCGCTCCACCTCCGCCTTCCAGTCCGGTCCACCGGCCAGGTCGAGGTGGAGCCGGTTCTTGTACGCCCCCTTCGGCTGCCCGGTCGGCACGCACCGCAGCCGCAGACCGTCCGTCCGCCCCTGCGTCGCACCCCGCCAGAAACGCTCCATCCCCACGACATCGACAGCGTCGATCACGATCCCGGTCAGCATCCCGTTCCCCCAGCCCTCGAACCGCTCCCCGTCCCCCCGATCATGACCCCTACCACCCTCCACTGTCGCCAGGTACCTCACATGACATGCTCTGACCTGTAACGATTGAAGACAAGGTACCCGGCCGCTACCCTGAAACCATGCCCGCCTTGAATGTGGAATTCAGCGAAGAAGAGCTCGACGAGCTCCGCGAACTGGCACGCGAACAAGGGGTCACCCTCAAAGCCCTCGTACGCGCCTCCACCGCCGACCAGATCGCCCGCCACCGGGCCCTGAAGGAAGGCGCCGAAATCTTCGCCCGCACCTTCCACGACCCCGCCCTCGCCGACGCCATCAAGGCCGCGGGCCTCGACGACGGACCGGCCACCCGCACGACAGGCCGGGCCGCCTGACCCATGCCCCCCGTCCTCCACGTCGACATGCGCTGGCTCCTGCAACAGCAGGAGACCGCCATGCCCGAGCACCCCACGGTCAGCGACTTCTCCGCCCTCATGGCCGCCGTCGCCCGCCACCGCGTCGACCCGCCCCGCGCCGGCACCGACTCCGACGCCTCCTGGCGCGCCGCCGCCCTCCTCCACACGTTCCTGCTCCTCAAGCCGCTGCCCGCGCACAACGTCCGCTTCGCCTGCGCGGTGACGATCGCCTACATGCACGCGAGCGGCGAAGGCATCGACGCCCCCTACGGCGAACTCGTCGACCTCGCCGCCGAGATCCTCACCGGCAAGACCGACGTCTTCACGGCCGCCGACCGCATCCGCACCTGGCGCCTGTAGCCGAACCCGTCGGTTCAACCGCCCCCGGCGGGCACGAGCGGCCCGCTCAGTTGATGATCTCCGCGCGGGCGTCCACACGGATGGCCGCCAGCCGGTCCCGCCACATCCGGAGCGCTTCGGGCGTCAGCCGGGTCCAGTCGGTGACCTCGCCGACGATCCGGAGCGGCTCCCGGCTGCGATAGGAACGGGTGGGATTGCCGGGGAACTTCTTGTCGGTGACGTTCGGGTCGTTCTCGAACTCCCCGGTCGGCTCCACGAGGTACACACGCGGATCCCCGTCGCCCGCGGCGAGTTCGGCCGCCAGCCCCGCGCCGTCCCGCAGCGCGGTGAAGTAGATGTGATTCATCACGACTTCCGGCCGGTAGTTGGAGCGGAAACCAGCCGTGAGCTGGTCCCCGACCCGCAGATCGGCCTTCGTACCGTGGAAGAACGGCCCCTCGTCCAAGACTTCGCTCACCGCCGCAGAGTACCTCTGCCGTACGGCAGAGGTACCCGGGGAGCGGCACCCTCCAGATCCGTGACGGCGGTGTCCGGAGCGTGGCGCATCCACGCCATGGCGCAGGCACGCAACCGTGATCACTCGCGTTCCGGCCCGCGTCCGGCGCAGGGTGGGGGACAGGCGGAGCGTTCCTCCGTCTCCTCCGGAGGGCCCGTCCGGGGGAGGCACCCACCGGTTGTCCGCGTAGCAAGGAGTCGTGTCGTGACCGCGGTTGTCACCGCCGCCCCCGTCGTGGGGCCCACCCGCCCCCGCCCCTGCCTCTCCCTCACCCCGACGCCCACGACGTGGGTGGTCGCCGCCGCGGCCGCCGCGGACGGCGAGCTGGACATCGGTGAGCTCGCCGGCCCGTACGTCGCGGCCGACGCGCTGGCCCGGCGGATGCGCGCCGACGGGGAACCCTTGGTGTTCACGTCCGCCATCGACGAGTACCACCCGGGCGTCCTCGCACGGGCCCTGCGCTCCGGCCGCGAACCCGCCGAAGTCGCGGAGTCCTTCGGCGAGACCATCGCCGCCGACTGGGCGCACGCGCAGATCACCCTCGACGGCGTGGTGCGCGTCGGCCACGACGCGGGCCATCGGGCCAGGGTGGCGGCCTGGTTCCGGCGGCTGTACGCGGCCGGACTGCTCACCGCCCGGGAGGGGCGGCATCCCTACTGCGCGTCCTGCGAGCTGTGGGGGGTGGGGCGTCTCGTCGTGGGGGAGTGCCCGGGATGCGGCGCGCCGTGCGGGGCCGGTCCCTGCGCGGCGTGCCTGCGCCCCAACGACCCCGAGGAACTGGCCGATCCGCACTGCGCACGGTGCGGCGGACCCACTCGCCCCCGTGCGCTGCGCCGGCTGTTCTTCCCTCTGGAGCCGCACCACGAGGTGCTGCGGGCGCCCTGGGCCCACGCCCTGCCCGCGACCTCCCCCGCCGGCCGCGGCCCGGCCGTACCCGTGGACGGTTTCGCGGGGCAGCGCATGGACCCGCAGTTCGCGGCGGCACTCGCCCACCTGGTGGCCGCCGAGACCATCGCCGAGGACGGACCGTACGAGGCCGTCCACTTCCTGCGCCGCCACGACACCGCCGTCCACCTGGCCCTCGTACCCGCTCTCCTGCGCATCGCCGGCCTCCCGCAGCCCGCGCGCTTCCACATCAACGACCCCTACGTCACGGCCGCGCCGCTGTGGGCGCTCGACGCGCTGACGGCGGTCGGCTCGGACGCCCTGCGACGACACGTGCTGCTCCGGCGGCCCGACGGAGCTCCCGTGGAACACCGGCAGCGGGAGCTGGCGCAGGGGCGGCGGCACCTCGTCGGGCGGTGGAACGGCTGGCTGGGGAGCGTGTTCGCGGCCGCGCGCAGCGAACACGGCGGACTGGTGCCCGATGCGGCGCCGGGCGGCGTCGGATGGGCGGAGCTCACCGAGCGGCTGCGGCGGATCGCCCCCGCACTGCGCACGGCCCTGGGCCCGGACCATTTCGCGGCCGCGCAGGCGGTGACCTTGCTCGACGAAGTGGTCGACCAGGCAGTGGAGTTCGGCCGTGCGAACACATGGGAGGCAGCACCCGTGCTCGCCGCTCACCTCGCGGTGGCCGGCGCGCTGTCGGCGTGGGCGTGGCCGGTGATGCCGCACGGCGCGGCCCGGCTGGCGACCGCGCTGGGCATGCCGGTGCCGAGGCCGATCGACGCCGCGGCCCTGTGCCCGCCGGCGCCGGGCACCCGCCTGGAGCCCCCGACTGGTCCGCTGTTCGGCCTCTGAGCGGCGCTCAGCCGCCGACTGGACCGCTGTTCGGGCTGTGAGCCGCGTTCACCCCGCTGACGGACCCGCCGTCCGGACCCTGAGCCGCGGCTCAGTCCAGCAGCCCGAGGCGGGCGGCCCGCACGCCCGCCTCGAACCGGCTGGACGCCCCCAGTTGCTGCATCAGCTCCGACAGCAGCCGGCTCACGGTTCGCAGCGACACCCCGAGCGCCCGCGCGATCCGTTCGTCCTTCGCACCACCCGCCAGCATCCGCAGCGCGAGGACCTGCTGCTCGGTGAGGGAATCCGCCCCGCCCCGATCCGGTTCGGCGCCCGCGCCGGTGTACGGGGTGGCCGTCATCCAGCAGTATTCGAACAGCGCCGCGTACGAGCGGACCAGGGCCGATCCCCGGGCGACGATCAGACCGTCGCGGGGCCGGTCGAGGTCCAGCGGGAGCAGGGCGAGCCGCGCATCCATGATCATCATGGTGAGCGGGACGGCGGGCGCGGTACGCACCTCGACCCCGATCCTCACCTGGTCGTCGAAGTGCTGCACGAGATAAGGCAGTCCGAGCAGCCGGCGGCTGTAGAGCGTCCGCCGCCGGACCCCTCGGTCCAGCGAGATCCTGTCCCGCTCCAAAGACTCGTCCAGGTGCTTCTGCTGGAACGCCACGGGGTGCATCGACGACTCGTCGCTCTGCCCCGACTCGGCGATCTCCAGCAGAATCTGGTCGATGCCCGGCCGCCCGGTGATCACCTCGATCTCGACCGGCGACCCCGCCCCGCCGGACTCCCCCTCGCGGAGATACCGCTCCGCGAGCTCCCCGAGGGCCGCGTACGCCGACGCCGCCTCCCGCTCCCTCGCCAGCATCGCCTGCCGCTCCCGGGCCAGCAGCCGCCGCAACGCCACCTCCGGCCGCACCGGCACGACAGTGTCTTCGCCCGCGTCGTCGATCAGCCCCAGCCGCACCAGCTCCTCCCGGTGCGCCTTCGCCTCCGGACCCTCCAGCCCGGCCGCCTCGACCGCCTCCCGGAAACCTCCCGCGCCCCGCCCCCGCCCCCGCAGCTCGCGGTAGAGCGCCATGGTCGCCTCGCCGTCGAGCGCGCCGAACTCCGTGGTCACCGTGCCCCCTAGTCCTCAGTGATCGCGAGCACGACCCTACCCAGCGGGGGTATGGGAAGAGGCGACGGGATGATCAAGAGTGCTGAACACCCCCCGCCGGGTATGCGAGTTGAGGGGAACGAGCGAGGGGGCGGCAGGAGTGGCGCAGTCGAGGGTGAAGCGGCGGGCGACGGCATGGGGGCGGCGCCTGGAAAGGATTCTGACCCGGCGAAGCTCCTGGACCCCGCCCCGGCCACGCCTCACCGGGGCACTCCTGGCTCTCGCGGGCGGCGCCATGATCACGGCCGCCGGCGTCCTGGCCGCCCTTCTGCACGACGCACCCCAGGTCTCGATGACCGGTTACGCAGCCCTCGTACTGGCATCCCTGGTGCTCCTCCTGGTTCTCGGCATGCCGTCGGAGAAGCGCATGGTGGGGCTGGGACTGCTCTGGATCCTGCTGGCCCTCATGGTCCCGAACGGCTTCCGCAGCGCGGTCCTCGACTGGCGAGGGGAACACATACGGGCGACGGTCACCGAGGTGAGACAACAGGACGTACCGCGGACCGGCGGCATCGACTACGACTGCAAGGCCGAGACGACACAAGGGCGCGTCCTCTGGCTCCGCGACAGCGACCGGTGCGGCCGCGACACCCGCCCCGGCGACCGCTACGACATCGTGCGCGACCCCGAGAACCTCGTCGGCGCGTCGACATCCGCCCAGCCGATCACCTTCTCCGTACTGGTGCCGGGCGTCTGCGGGGCGCTGCTCCTGATGGCCGTGATCGGGGCGCGGAGCGTGAGCCGGTCGCCGAGCGGCACGGCGGACAGGGTGCCGGTCGCCGGCAGGTAGCCGCAGTCCTCACCGCGGCACGAGTGAAGGGCCCGGCGCCGACGGGGGATGCGGCACCGAGCCCTTCACTTCAAGGTAACGCCTACCGGACCGGCAGGCTCGTCGAGCGGTCGAACCTGCCTGCCCCGGCCCTCAGCCGCCGCTCAGGGCCGGGCCTCGTCGAGGTACTGGTCGGCCCAGGCACTGATGATGTGCGCGGCGCGCTGCGCCTGACCGCGCGCGGTCAGCAGGTGGTCGGCGCCTTCGAGGGAGATGAAGCTGCGCGGGTGCCGGGCCTCCTGGAAGATCTCGGCGGCGTTGTCGATGCCGACGGTGGAGTCGGTGGGGGAGTGCGCGACGAGGAACGGGAGGTTCAGCTCGCCGATCCTGTCGCGCAGGTGGGCCTTGCGGACGTCCTCGACGAAGGCGCGCTTGAGGACGAGGGTCCGCCCGCCGACGAACCATCCGTGCGAGCCGTCGCTGAGCACGCGGTCCAGGACCGAGTCGTACTGCCGCTCGACGTGGCTGGGGTCGACGGGCGCGGCGATCGTGGCCAGCGCGCGCAGCCCGGGCACCTCTCCGGCGGCCGCGATCGCGGCGGCGCCGCCCCACGAGTGCCCCACGAGCAGATCCACGGGCGTCCCGCGCTCGGCCATGAAGGCCGCGGCACGCACCGTGTCCTGCACCTTGACGGTGAAGGAACCGTCGCCCCAGTCGCCGTCGGAGTCACCGATGCCGAGGTTGTCGAAGCGCAGCATGCCGATGCCCTCGCGGGCCAGCTGCTTGCACACGCGTGAGGCGGCCGGCGAGTCCTTGCCGAGGGTGAACCCGTGCGCGAAGAGCCCCCACCCCCGGACCTTCCCCTCCGGCAGATCGATCACCCCGGCCAGCTCGGGGCCGACGACACTGGGGAATCTCACTTTTTCTCTCATACGTGGTGCTCACCTAGGCAGAAACTGATCGGGGACGGGCCGCGAGCGGACGCCGGACGACGCCGTCGCGAGCCGACGAGCAGCATCCCATGCACCGATGGCCGATTTCGACAGGCCGGAAGCCATCGCCTGCTCGCGGAACGCACTGTGACCTGCCCTTTTGTGTCCGGGGTCGACAGGGACGGCGGGAAGGGCCTCCGTTTGGGCGCATACTGAGCCATGACTAAACCCTCGGTACCCAAGCGTCACCTGCCCACCAGCCCCTTCAAAGCCCCCGTCGCACCGGCTCTCAAGCACTTCGCCGTAGGGGACCAGGTCACCCATGACGTGTACGGGCTCGGCCGGGTGGTGGCCATGGAAGAGGGTGTCGCGGCGCTCGTGGACTTCGGTTCGGAGCAGAGGCGGATCCTGAGCCCGTATTCCAAGATGACAACGCTTTAGGTCCCCTGCGCCTTTCCCCGAGCCTGCGCAGCCTATGACCCCCACGGCTTCCGGTGAGCCGACCGCCGGGGCCCGATCATGGGCCGGTTCTGGCGGCGGTTAGAGTCTGGCGTCTGTTCCGAAGGCAGGGACATGTCAGGGGAGGGTCATGCAGGCGCAACTGAGAGAGACCGCCGACGAGTTGGCCGGCGTTCTGTGGAGGGAGCACACCGTCTACCGCGAGCGCGGCGGCGGTGTGGTGATCCGGGGGGAGCATGTGGGGCGCTGGATCAGCATGGCGCCGACCGGCAGGCGGGACCAGGCGCTGATCCGGGCCGGCCGGATCCTCGACGGCGGCACCACCGCCCCGGCCCGCCTGGAAGCGGTGGCCGACCTCACGGCCGGGACGGCGGAGCTGGCCGGCATCTGCCGCCGCCTGCTCGCCGAGACCGCCCTCGACACGGCCCCGGCCCCGGCGCCGCGCGGCCGCGGGAACCAGGCGGGCCGGCAAGGACGCAAGCCCAAGCCCGCCCGCAGGCCGAAGGGGCGGCGCATGTCCTTGGCCTCCTGGGTGGTGCTGCTCAGCGTGGCCGGTCTCGTCGCGCTGTGGGCGTACAGCGTCTTCGCGAGTGTCGGCTTCTAGCGGGCCACCAGCGGTCCGGCCGGTACTGTTCGCGCGGGCGCGGACGAGCCGGTCCAGGCGGTCGGCCAGCTCGCCGACCGCCTGGGAGCCGGTGCCGAGGGAGCCGACCGGTCGCCTCGGGCCCGGTCAGACCGCGACGGTCAGGACCTGCGAACCCGTGAGCTGGTGGCTGGCGTTCTCGGCGTAGACCTTGATGTACCGGGGCGCGCTGCCGGGCGCCATCGTGAACGAGAAGCTGTTGCCCAGGATGATGTCGGGAGCGACGAAGCAGGGGTACTGGGGGGTCGGACCGCAGTTGCCGACACGGTAGTTGCGCGTGACGGTGTCCTCCACGGCCTTGGCGTCCCAGGTGACCGTCACGGTCTGGCGCGCCGCGTCATAGGTGTACGTGAGCCCCGTCGGAGCCGGCGCCGCCTCGACCAGCGCCTGAACCGCCTGGGCGGACTGCCGAGGAGCAGCCGACGCCGGAGCCGCCACCCCGATCAGCGCCACCGCCACAGCCACAGCCGCCCCCGCAACGGCCACGCCCGTACGCCCCGCCCGCACGCGCACGATGAAACCCATGAACCCTCCCCGGTCGGCCTGCCTCCGGCAGCAAGCAGCCTTGCCGGATCGTCAGGCATCGATTTCCGGCGGAGAGTAACCACCGCACCCCACACGGGCGGGCCCTGCGCATGATCACGTGGTGAACGGTGGCTTGCGCCGACGCGGACACGCACTCGGTCCGGCGCCGACGAAGCCGGTACGTTCGACCTGCCCCGCCCTGCCCTGTACCGCCCTGCGGAGGGCTGGATCCGGTACGAGCGTCCCCCCGTACGACTAGGAGTCCTGGTGAACCGACGTGTCCTGTTCGTCGCTCCCGGTATGAACGCCGCCCTGCGGCAGGCCCGGTTCGACGACGGTGCTCCCCTCGACGCCGCCGGGCGGGCCGCTGCCGAGGCGGCGGCCGGTGTGCTGCCGGTGCCTGTGGCGGCGGTCGCCTCCAACAGCCGCCGTTGCCGGGAGACCGCCGAGGCGCTGGGGCTCGGCTCCTTCACGGCGCCCGCCGAACTGGCCCCGCCGGACCGGGGCACCTGGCACGGCCGGACGCTCGCCGAGGTGTCCGCAGCGGAGCCCGAGGCGGTCGCCCGGTGGCTCGGCGACCCGGAGTTCGCTCCCGGTGGCGGCGAGTCGGTGGTCGACGTGTGCGCCCGCGTGGCCCGATGGCTCGATGCGGCCGTACCGGACGACGGGGACGGGCCCGTGGTGGCCGTAGCCGAACCGGACGTGGTGCGAGCAGCCGTGGTGCACGCCGTGGGCGCGCCCGCGTCGTCCTTCTGGCGCTGCGACGTGGCACCGCTGACCGTCACCGAACTGAGCGGCCGCGGCGGGCGCTGGAACGTACAGATGGGAAAGCCGCGGGGGGCCGGCGGGGGGGCCGCCCCGGGGGTGCGCGGCGGGGCGCCCATACTCCGCCGCGCGGCGGGCGGCGCGGCTGCCGGCCGCGCTGACCCAGGGCCAGCGCGACTTCTTCGGCGCGCACACCTATCGGC
>NZ_JBHYTK010000113.1:14385-17428 GCF_042749255.1 Streptomyces sp. NPDC059524
GCCCCCCCCGCCGGGGGGCGGGGGCGGGGGGGGGCTCGACCGCGCGTGGCCCCGGCGGCGGCGCGGGGCGCGCCCCCCGCCGGGCCCCCGGCGTGCGGACTGATCCGGTCAGTTCCCGGCGGGAACCGCCCCGGCGGCCGAGGCCCGAGCGGGCTTCGGCTGGAGCAGGCGCTGGGCCAGCTCCCCGAAGACGAGACCGAACCCGCTCCACAAGGTGACCTGGACGGCCAGCGCGGAGAGCCGGAACCGCCACAGCAGCGTGGCGGGGAAGTGCTCGGGCACGCCGTCGGCCGCGGGCAGCACGGCGAAGGCGATCCCGACCACGACGGCGAATCCCAGCAGCGCGGCGACGGTGGCGTAGTAGGTACCGATGCGAGGCGCCAGCCGCTTCCCGAGGATCGTCGCTCCGATCGCGAGGAGCACGCTGAGCAGGATCATCAGGAAGAACAGCGTGGTGCGCTGACCGATGGTGTCGGGGTTGCCGACGGCGGGCGGGGTGGCCGGGTACTTCAGGTACGGGACGACGTACACGGCCAGGAGCGCGCTGCCGGACAGCAGCAGCGCGGTGGAGCGTGGGCCGAAGCGGCCGACGCGACCGAGGGCGAAGCAGTAGGCCAGGGCGGCGATCCCGCCGAAGGCGACTGCGTAGACGAGCATTCCGGTGGCGAGACCGGCGGTCGACTGCAGGCTCCGGGAGACGAGTTCGACCTCCTCGCCGCCGTGGGAGTGTGCGGCGTGGGCCTCCTCGAAGGCGATGGCTCCGTCGACGTTCGGCTCACCGAGCCAGTAGGCGACGACCAGGGCGAGCACGCCGGCGGCCAGGCCGGCGAGCATGCCCCGAACGAGCAGATTGCGTACGGTGGTTGAGTTCATGAGCGCGCGGCTTCCCTACGGGATCAGTGGCAGGGGAAGCCGAGCAGGTGGCGGGCGTCGTGCACCCACTCATGGACCCCCGCGCCGCTGAACACGGAGGTGGCGCCCTGTTCGGCGCCGACGAAGTACAGCAGGACGAGCATCAGGATGCCGAAGAACGCGGCCCAGGGGGCGATCGTCCTCAGCGGCAGTGTGGCCGGAAGAGCAGGCGTGTCGGCGGTCGGCTGGGCGACGTGCTGCGCCATGGCAGGGCCTCCTTCGGGAGTTCGCGTCCCGTCTCGGTGGTGCACTTGACGACCGTCACGGGTCTGACTCACGAGGGGCCCGAGGGCCTCCCGCACACAGTGGCGCGACCGTGCCGGACTTTCACCGGCTTCCGTCGACCGTCGTCGATATCGCACTGACCGTACCGCCTGACGCGGGCATGGCCAATACGGCCCGGGGTGAGACGGGGCGGGGCAAACCCGCACTCCCGCACAAACTTGTCCAGTCAAGCATCTGCTGGAGGCGACGAACAGATTTCGCTGCGGAATGCAGATGCACGTACAAGGAGACCGGCACCTCGAACCGCCCGGGGGAGCGGCCTGCGATCAGGGCGGCCTACTGCAAACCGTGCGCACCGCGCAGGGCTTGGACGGTGGGGCCGAGCTCGGGGTCGGCGGCGAAGGTGTTGAGTACCGAGGAGAGCACTTCCGCATAGGTCGCGCAGGCGTCCTGGTAGCGGCGCCGGCCATCCTCGGTGATGACCGCGTAGACGCCGCGCTTGTCCGAAGGGCACAGGTCCTTGTAGGCGTACCCGGCCTTCTCCAGCCGCGCCACCAGGCGCGTCACCGAGGACTGACTGAGGCCGACGCTCTCGGCGAGATCCTGCATGCGCAGTTCGTCCTTGTCGGCACGGTGGAGGTTCTCCAACGAGCGGAACTCCGACAGGCTGATGCCGTGCCGGCGCTGCAGCGACTGGGTCAACTCCCGCTCCACGCGCCCGAAGAGAGTGACAGCGCGACTCCACAGCGCCTGGTCGGAGGCGTAGGCGGGTGCGGGCTGTGGCGTCTTCATGGGTGCCTCCTCGATGGCGGTTGACACCAGAGTACATGCTCATGCAAGCTTTTCGGCGTCGCCCCGGTTCCCCTCGGGGTACTTCACAACCTCAAAGCATTTGCACGTACAAGCAAGTAGTTCTGAGCGAAAGGTTCCCTGTCATGCACTGGATCTACCTGGCCATCGCTGTCGCGTTCGAGATCACGGTGGCTCTGTCCGCGGGCAAGGCCGAGGGATTCACCAACCGGAAGTGGACCGCGGCGACGCTGATCAGCGGCGCGCTGGCGACCTTCGCGCTCAGCAAGGCACTGCTGACCTTCAACGTCGGTGTGGGCTACGCACTGTGGACCTCGGTGGCCGGCGTCGGCATCACCCTGCTGGGCGCCCTGCTCTTCGGCCAGCGCCTGAACTGGGGCAAGGCCCTGGGCATCCTCGCGGTGATCGGCGGGGTCGTGGGCCTGCAACTCAGCGGCGGCGCCTGACCCCCACCCCTCCCTGACCCTGCTCACTCCTCTCCTCCCCTCTCATCTCTTCTCACCTCCCTGCCTCGAAAGGACCTCGATCTCATGTCCTCCACCACCGCGTCCGCTGCCCCGTCCGCCACCCGCTCCTGGACCATGCTCCTGCTGGCCGGAGGCTTCGAAGTCGTCTACGCCCTCGCCGTGGGCGGCAGCGAGGGCTTCTCCGTACTGACCTGGTCGCTGGTCGGCATCGTGTTCTTCCTCCTGACCCTGTGGGCACTGAGCCAGGCGCTGCGCACCATCGACGTCGGCATCGGCTACGCCGTGTGGGCCGGGATCGGAGCGGTCGGCGCGGCCGTGCTCGGCCCGGTGTTCTTCGACGAGACCCTCAGCGGCGTGCAGTACCTGTGGCTCGGCCTGATCATCGCCGGCGTCATCGTCCTCAAACTCGCCGACAAGCCCTCCACCCCCGAGGCCACCACTGACCGGCCGCAGCAGCCTCAGCAGGCCCGGCCCGCCCACGCCTGACCGGACTACAGGGTCGCTGAACCGAACTCGCTGTCCCCGGCAGGTTCCCCGCACACGGGAAACCAGGCCGGGCCACCGGGGGGTCGGGGGGTGGTCCGGTGACCTGGGTGCGGTACGCCGGCGACGCCCTCCCCAGCGGTGGT
>NZ_JBHYTK010000113.1:17438-27121 GCF_042749255.1 Streptomyces sp. NPDC059524
GCCCCCGCCTGCCCGGCACTGCGGGTGGGATCACCCCACCGGGCTGCCCCGGGTTGTTCCCCCCCCCGGGTAAACCCGGCGGGGCACAGCGGGGTATCGGGGCTTGTCACGGTGACATGGGTGCGGAACGCCGGCTCAGCGGTCCAGAGCGTTGCTGCTGCAGCCAGGCCGGTACGGCCTGCCGCGGGCTGACGCCTTCGCGAATGTTGCGGATTCCTGTGTCGTCCATGGCGGCGCATGTCGGCCCGTTTCGGAGCCTTTTCATTCCCGTGAAGAGCGAGTGCGCAAATCCGTCATCAGCGGCCCAACCCCCTTTAGTTTCCCGTGACATGTGCGCGACGGGCTGAGAGTGTCCCTGCCCATCAAGGCGATCGGCCTTGCACCGATGGGCGGCGACCCCGTCCACCTCCCCATGAGCCTCTGGAGAACCACATGTCCTCGCTCTCCCCCACACGCGGCACGGCGCGGCGTCTCGCCCTGACCTCCGGCGCCGCCGTCCTCACCGGCGTGCTCGCCGCAGGCGCCACCACCGCCTCGGGTGCCGCACCGGAGCCCCACGACAGCACCTCCGCCGCGGCCACCGCCTCGGCACTCGGCCTCGGCGCCAAGGAGAAGCTGGTCGTCAAGGAGGTCATCAAGGACGCCGACGGCACCGTCCACACGCGCTACGAGCGCACCTACGCCGGCCTTCCCGTCCTCGGCGGCGACCTCATCGTCCACCGCGCCGCTGATGGCGCCGTCAAGGACGTCACCAAGGCGGTCAAGGCCACCGTCAAGGTCGCCTCGCTCACCCCGAAGCTGACCCCGACCGCCGCCCGATCCGCCGCCGTCAAGGCCGCCAAAGCCGCGAGAAACACCGGTTCCGCCACCGACGAGGCGCCCCGCAAGGTCATCTGGGCTGCCGACGGCAAGCCCACCCTCGCGTACGAGACCTTCGTCAGCGGCACCCAGAAGGACGGCGTCACACCGAGCCGGCTGCGCGTCGTCACCGACGCCGACACCGGCAAGAAGCTGTACGAGCAGCAACTGATCGACGACATAGCCGACGGCGTCACGCCCAAGGGCACCACCGCCACCACCACAGCCACCACAGCCACCGCCTCCGCCACCGCCAAGCCGGGCAGTCCCCAGGTCGGCGCGGTCGGCACCGGTGCCAGCCAGTACGCGGGCACAGTCGCGCTCAACACGAGCACGTCGTCGAAGGGCTTCGACCTCGTCGACACCCTGCGCGGCGGCTCCAGCACCGTCGACTTCCAGCACCGCACGGGCGGCAAGGGCGTCCTGTTCACCGACGCGGACAACACCTGGGGCGACGGCACCCCCGGCAACAACCAGACCGCCGCCGTCGACGCCGCCTACGGAGCCGCCAAGACCTGGGACTTCTACAAGGACGTCCTGCACCGCAACGGCATCAAGAACGACGGCCGGGCCCCCGTCTCCCGCGTCCACTACGGCAACGCCTACCAGAACGCCTTCTGGGACGATCAGTCCTTCACCATCACCTACGGCGACGGCGCGAACAACCAGCACCCGCTCACCCAACTCGACGTCGCCGGCCACGAGTTCAGCCACGGCGTCACCTCCGCCACCGCCGGCCTGCAGTACTCAGGCGAGTCCGGCGGCCTGAACGAGGCCACCTCCGACATCTTCGGCACCGCCGTGGAGTGGAACGCGAACAACGCCCAGGACCCCGGCGACTACCTGCTCGGCGAGAAGATCGACATCTTCGGCAACGGCAAGCCGCTGCGCTACCAGGACCAGCCGAGCAAGGACGGCCGCGGCTCGGCCGACTACTGGAGCGCCGGCGTCGGCAACCTCGACGTGCACTACTCCTCCGGCGTCGCCAACCACTTCTTCTACCTGCTGTCCGAAGGCAGCGGCGCCAAGGACATCAACGGCGTCCACTACAACAGCCCGACCGTGGACGGCTCCACCGTCACCGGCATCGGCCGCGACAAGGCCGTACAGATCTGGTACAAGGCCCTGACCACGTACTTCACGTCCACCACCGACTACCACGCCGCCCGCGAGGGCACCCTGAAGGCGGCTGCCGACCTCTACGGCGCCGGCAGCCCCGAAGTCCAGGCCGTGGACGCCGCCTGGGCGGGGGTGAACGTCAAGGCCTGACCCGTACGGCGGTGAACGCGAGCGCGTGAGGGGCGGTGCCTGGGCCACCGGGCACCGCCACCGCCCGCCGTACGTCACCTGCAGCGCCGGCAGACGATCGAGGAGCGGGGCCTGCGCCCGCACCACCACACCCGGCACCTTCCTCTTCCTCGAGACCACGCCCCTGGCCAGGTCAGCAACTCCTCAACCGCGCCAGCGAATCACAGGCAGTGGCCGCGACGAACACCGGACATCGCACCGTGTCGAGCGGCGGTACCCCCTCCCTCGGCCACCTCTCGTACACGGCCCGCCCACGCGCGCTCGCCAGATGCGCGCCCACCCACAGAACCTCGGTGGCGTCGTCCGGAAGAGCCGGGTGCGCGTCGTGCGCACAGGCCCCGCCGTCACCGAGAAGCTCAAGGGCACGCTCGAAAGCCGCCACCAGCTCGGCGACGAGCTGCTGCGCCCCCTCGTGCTCGGGATCGGCCTCGACCTCCACGTACCAGGTCACGGCGGTGGCCGTGAAGACCCGCCCGGCCAGGTCCTCGCCCGAGGCCCCCTGCAGCGCGGAGGCCGCGAAGGAGAGGTCGAACGCGACGTCGAAGGTTCTGGCGAGCGGATAGCCCTCCATGATCGCGATGAGCCCCTCGAGCTCGTAGCGGTCCTCGAACGGCAGGAACGGCGGCACATCGTCCCCGGCCGAGCCCGCCCGCAGCGACTCCATCACCACGCGCGCATACCCGGCGGTGTTGCGCGGGCACAGCCACGCCTCACGAGACTGCCTTGGGTCCGGCCAGAGCCCCTCGCCGCCCGCCCCCTCGCCACCGAGCTCCCGCAGCACGTCCGGAACACACTCGAGCTGCCCCTCCAGACTGCCCTGGAACGGATGCTCCCCATGCCCGCAGGCCTCGTCCCGCAGCGCCCGCGCCACATCCGAAGCCGCACCGAACGCAGCCTCGACATCAAGGTCCTCCGGCTTCCTGGTGGCCAGATACGGAAGGGCCAGGACAAGGCCCAGCGTCCAGCGATACGCGAGCGGACCGTCCGGAGCGGCGGCCAGTTCACGGGCACACTCGGCCACGAGCCGCTCGTACTCCTGCGGATCGTGATCGACGTACTCCCGCATCTCGTCCCAGGCATCGATCAGCTGCCCCGCCCGCCCACCGGAACCCCGCTCCGCCACCGTCATCCTCCTCGTACTCGCCCACGCAACCCGCCCAGGATGACGGACCGCCAGACACGCACCGAAGCCGCCCCGAAGCCATGCGGGCCTGCTGTCCACGCGCGCTGATCGGTGGCCGGAACGGCTCGGCGCCGCAACGATCGTTGCGGCTACGCTGCGACGCACAGCCGGTGAAGGGGAAAGGGGGGACTGGTGAGCCGACCGCTGCTGTTCCTCGATGTGGACGGCCCGCTCAACCCCTATGCGGCCAAGCCGGAGAAGCGCCCCGACGGCCACACCACACTCAGATTGCCCCGAGACAGCGGAACTCCATCGCAAACCGGAGAACACTGAACAATAGTCAAGACTTGTGGATTCCTGAACAGGGCGAGAAGTGCCAGCAGGTAGACGTCGAGATTTTCGCCAGGTTGCGCCGGCGTCCGCCAGGTCCGCTAAGCAGGGAACCGATCGGGGCGGAAGTCCGCAAGGATCTGGTCTGGCTTCCCGCCGAGGATCTCTGAGGCAAGTAGTCGGCCGATGAGCGGCCCGAGCGTGATGCCACTGTGGGAAACGGCCTCGTAGTAGCCCGGTACGGACGGCACTGCACCCACTGAGGGGAATCCGTCGGCCGGGATGGGACGGTTGGACACGCGCGTCCCGGTGATGCGGGAGTTGCCCAGCGCGGGAACGATGTGCCGTGCCGATTCGCGGAGCAGCCGCGCGAGTTCCGATGGGCTTTGGTCTGCCTCGATGAGCGCGTCGATCTCGCGGCTGTGCAGGGCCACCGAAGCGTCTCCGTCGGGGCGGATCTCGATGTGCGGTGCGTGCATGGGTCGGTGAACCGGGACCCGTTCGCAGCTGATCCGGGTGACGACGCCGGGTTCCCTGCGCATCGGCAGGTGCCGTGCGACGAGCCCGGCGACGTCGCACGCGCTGGGGCCCGCCGCGTTTACGACGATGTCGGCGTCCAGGCAGCTCCCGTCGGACAGAGCGACTGTTCGGACACTCCCGTCAGCACGGGTACCGATGTCCCGGACCGCAGTTTCGACCCGCAGCTCGGCACCGGACGCAATGGCCTGGCCGACCAGGCGGCCGACGAGATGGCGCCCATGCACCCAGGCTTCGTCGGGATAGAACAGCACTGGAACCTCGTCAGGCACGGTGAGAGCAGGTTCGAGGCGGCGGCGTACCTCGATCCCCGTGAGCGCCTCGACCCGGTAGTCCCAGTCGGCCAGCAGCGCGGCCGTTTCCAGGAGCTTCGCCTCCCTCGCGGGATCGTCTGCCCAGCGCAGATGCCCGCGGGAATACCACCACGAGTCCGGCCCCAAGGTCTCGGCAAGCTCACGGTACGTAGCCATGCTCGCGACATTCAGGTCGAAGTAGGATTTGCGCACGGTCTTATTGCTGGCGTTGACCCACGAGAAAGACCAATTGGTGACACCCTCGCCTGGCTTGCCTGCGTCGATGAAGACCACCTTGGTGCCGTGCCGGGACAAGTTCCAGCCCACGCAGGCCCCAAGGATGCCCACTCCGATGACAACAACACGTTCTTGCCGCTTCACGGATCGCCCCCATCGTCGACAACCTCGTCCAGTGTCAGCCTCCGGACAGCGCTCTTGTAGTGCTTGGGCGCGATGTCGCCGAGTCGAATGCCGGACTTGACCGGGCTGGCCGCCTGCTCACCACTCCCCTGAGTGCCAGCCGTCGCCCACATCACCATGCGCGCACCCCGATGCTCGGTCGTCAGGCTGCGACGGTCTCCTCGCGTTCGACCAGGACGCCGTTCTCGAACCGCGCGCCGGCGCGGACCAGGGACACCAGGTGGGCTCCGGTGATGGCGCGCCATCGCGCTTGGGCAGACTCGACCAGCTTGAACACCCTCGCGAGCGCGGCCGCCGGGCTGCCCGCACCTCGCGTGACCTTGGTGCGGTGCTTGACCGTGGAGAAGGTCGACTCAATAGGGTTGGTGGTCCGCAGGTGAATCCAGTGCTCGGCGGGGAAGCCGTAGAAGGTGAGCAGTTCGTCCCGGTCATCGGTGATTTTCGCGACGGCCTTGGGGAACTTGGCACCGTAGGTCTTCGCGAACGCCTCGATCGCCTTCTCGGCATGTCCATGGGACTCGGCGTTGTAGATCTCCTGCATGGCCTTGGTCGCGCCAGGCTGGGCGGACTTGGGCAGGCAGTTGGTGACGTTGAGGGATTTGTGAACCCAACACCTCTGCAGGCGTGCGGATGGAAAGACCTCGGCGAGTGCCCGCCACAAGCCCATGGCTCCATCGCCGATGACCAACTCGGGGTCACGCATGCCGCGTCGGCGGCAGTCGCGCAGCAGGTCAGCCCAGGACTCGGTGGACTCGCGCAGGCCCTCGGCCAGGGCAATGAGCTCCTTCGTGCCGTCCAGGCGGACGCCGAGCAGGACCAGGACGCACGAGTGGGCCTGGCCGAGCCGGACCTTCGGGTGCACGCCGTCCGCCCAGACGTAGACGAAGTCGCGGTCGGACAGGTCCCGGTTCTGGAAGGCAGCATGGTCGTCGCTCCACTGCTTCGTCAGCCGGGTCACGGTCGCCGGCGACAGCCCGGCCGTGCCACCGAGGAACTGCTCCAGGGCGGGAACGAAGTCACCGGACGACAGGCCGTGCAGGTAGAGCAGGGGCAGGACCTCCGAGATCTTGGGCGACTTACGGCACCACGGCGCCAGGATCTTCGAAGAGAACCGCTGACGCTCCCCGGTCGCCTCATCAACCCGGCGGTCGTTGACGCGGGGCGCCCTGACCTCGACCGGGCCGGCCGCGGTAACCACGGTCCAGGGCCGGTGGTGACCGTTGCGGACCACCAGCCGCCGCCCGTGCTCGTCGGTATCGGCCGCCAACTCGGCTATGTAGTTGTTGACTTCCGCTTCAGCGCGGCGGCCAGCATGCGCCGGGCGCCCTCACGGACGATCTCGTCGATCAGAGAGCCTGATTGGGTGCAGCCGTCCTTGGTGACTACGCTGAGCACGGGCACGCCTTCCCGACCCGCGCTGTAACGCGGGCCTCATAGGAGACCATCACGGGATCATTGGGAAGGTACGCCCTCCGCGTGCCCTTTCAGGCTGATCCACAAGTCCTGAGCATTGCTCGAAAACACTCGGTCCGGCGGCGGCGACCCCTGCGGGTCTGGCTCAACCCCGAGCACGGCCAGGCCCCTCCGGCTCGACTTCGACCTGTGTTGGGCCACCACGTGGATGAACGACGCCAACCGATGGCTCGCCCCCGTACTCGGCCTTCCCGAACTCCCTTTCGTCGACTTCGGCGACGCCCTGTTCCGAGAACGCCCCGACGGGGTCCACTGGAAGACCGGCCCGCTGGTGGACTACGCGAACGGTCGCCCCTTCGCATGGGTGGACGACGAGCAGAGCGATCTCGACGAGGGTTACGTGAGCACACACCACGAGGGCGCCGGTCTCCTCCACCACGTCAACCCGCGAATCGGCCTACGCGAGGACGACTTCCACACGCTCGCCGATTTCGCTCGGTCACTGAACACCTGACAAGCCACTGCCAAGCCCCCCACCCCGCGATCATCGTGAGACGCGACCAAGCCCTACCGGCATCGGCCGAATTCAGCAGCCCCCAAAGGGGAAGGCTCGGCCCCGGGCCCGCGTCACGCCTCCAAATAGCGCAACACCGCCAGAATCCGCCGGTTGTACCCCGTCGTACGCGGCAGTTCCAGCTTGTCGAAGACCGCGTTGAGATGCTTCTCGACCGCGCTCAGCGACAGGTGCAGCCGCTCGGCGATCCCACTGTTCGTGTGCCCCTGCGCGAGGACCTCCAGGACGTCACGCTCGCGCGGGGTGAGCCGGGCCAGCGGATCGGCGCGGACGGAGCGGCCGACGAGCTGGCGCACGACCTCCGGGTCGATCACCGCGCTGCCCGCCCGGATCCGCTCCAGCGCGTCGAGGAACTCCTCGACCTGCGCGACCCGGTCCTTGAGCAGATAGCCGATGCCCTCGGCGCCGCCCGCGAGCAGTTGGGCCGCGTAGGTGCGCTCCACGTGCTGCGACAGCACCAGCACTCCGGTGGCGGGGCGGCGCGCGCGGATCTCCAGTGCGGCCCGCAGCCCCTCGTCGGTGTGCGTGGGCGGCATGCGGATGTCGACGACGACAGCGTCGGGACCGTACGAGTCGACGGCGTCGGGCAGCGTCGTGGCGTCCCCGAACGCGGCGACGACCTCGTGTCCCTCCTCCACCAGCAGCCGCACGAGCCCCTCGCGCAGCAGGGTCGAGTCCTCGGCGATGATCAGGCGCATGGCAGCTCCGCGGTGATGGTGGTGGGTCCGGCCGGTGGGCTGTCGACGCGCAGTCGGCCGTCGAGTGCTTCGACGCGGCCGCGCAGTCCGGCGAGCCCGGTGCCGTGCGGGTCGGCTCCTCCGCACCCGTCGTCCTGGACGGAGATGGTCAACACACCTGCCGCCACTGTGAGTCGGACCTGGACGCTGGTCGCCTGCGCGTGCTTGGCGGCATTCGTCACCGCTTCCGACACCACGAAGTACGCGGCGGTCTCCACGGGCCGGGGGAGCGGCCGCTCCAGGCCGTAGTCCAGGCGCAGCGGGACCGGGCTGCGCTCGGCCACCCCGCCGAGCGCCTCGCGCAGCCCCGGCCCGTCGAGCGCCGACGGATACACCCGCCACGCCACCTCGCGCAGTTCGGTGAGCACGTCCTGCGCCTCCTCGTGGGCCTGGGCCAGGAGTGCGGCGGACTGCTCCGGGGTCCGGCCGGGGCGGCGGGCGCGGCCGAGGAGCATGGCGAGGGCGACGAGTCGTTGCTGGAGGCCGTCGTGCAGATCGCGTTCGATACGGCGCCGCTCGGCGTCGACCGCGTGCACGACCGCGGCGCGGCTCGTGGCCAGTTCGTCGATGCGCTGGCGCAGCAGTTCCCGCTCGGAGGGGCCGAAGGTGTCACGCGCCAGCCGGGCGTCGAGCGCGTACAGGGAGCGCAGGCCCTGCACGCCGAGAAAGAGCAGCGCACCGCCCAGCAGCACCTGCCACAGCAGCTCGACGACACCGACACGTCCGCGCACCAGCGCGGCTGTGAACACGCCGGCCAGCACCATGCCGAAGCCGAACAGGGCGAGCGTGACGGCGGTGACCGTTCCGGCGTACGCGCGCGTGGCGACGTACCGCAGGACTGTCATGTCCTGGGGGACGTAGTGCAGGGGGAAACGGTCGCCGAAGAAGACGGTGCGACGACGCCGCTCCAGCCCCGCGATCCGACGGGCCCCCGTAACCAGGGCCGCCCGCGCCCCGGTCCGGGTGCGGGGCCACAGCAGGAACGGGCCCAGGACGACGCCGGCGACGGCGAGCCACACCACCCCCACACACGCGGCCACGCACCCGAGGAGCACCCCGACCGACCGCCACAGCACCCCGCCCGCCCCTGCCGCACCGGCCACCCCGGAACTCCCTCTGGCCTCCACCGGCCTCACCCCTGTCACCAGCACAGAAGCCGAGCCTAACGGGCCTGCTCGATCTCCGTCCGGCGCTCGCGATCACGGTGCCGCCCCCGTCCCGGGCCCCGGCCCCGGCCCCGAAGCCGTACGACGACATACGCCGCCACCGCGGTCACGGCCGCCGCCAGCACGACCTTGGAGATCACACCCACGTACGTCTCCACGAGATCCCACCGCTCACCCAGCCAGTAACCCGCGAGCACCAGAACCGAGTTCCACGCCAGCGAACCGACCGCGGTCAGCGACAGAAACACCGGCAGGCGCATCCGCTCCACCCCCGCGGGGACGGAGATGAGACTGCGAAAGATCGGCACCATCCGCCCGATCAGCACCGCCTTCGTCCCGTGCCGCTGGAACCACGCCTCCGTCTTCTCCAGATCGGAGACCTTCACCAACGGCAGCCGGCCCCACAGCGCGTACATGCGCTCGCGGCCGACGGCCCGCCCGATCCCGTACAGCGCCGCGGCACCGACCACGGACCCGAGCGTCGTCCACAGCAATGCCGAGAAGAGACTGATGACACCCTGTCCCGCGGCAAACCCGGTCAGCGGCAGGATGACTTCACTGGGCAACGGCGGAAAGAGGTTCTCGAGCGCGATCGCGAGACCGGCCCCCGGCCCGCCGAACACATCGACAAGATGCGCCGCCCAACCGGCGACGCCAGTGGTGGGCTCGGCAGCGGCGGCGGCCGAAGTCACGAGGTACATGCGAAGTCTCCCGGCGTGGTGATCGACTGCTCCGAGGCGGGCGCCCCGAACCCCACCCACGCTAGAAACCGCAGCTCAGCACCACTACGAGGTCAACCGTCCGGCCATCTGCGGTGATCCCGCGCATCGCCCTGCGGGTTTCCGCCCGGGCGCCGCCCGGTGCCCCACTTTCGTTTTAACCCCGATACTCTGCACGGGGGCAGTGTGGCGGTTTTTTGCCCCC
>NZ_JBHYTK010000114.1:0-16952 GCF_042749255.1 Streptomyces sp. NPDC059524
GGGGGGTTGGGGGGGGGGGGGGGGGGGGGGGGCTGGTCGCGCAGTTCCCCGCGCCCCTGAAATGCATGCCCTTCGGGCGCATTTCCCCGATCAAGGCGCAGGGCGCCTTTCATCTGGGGAAGGCGCGGCGAAGCCGCAGCCTTCCAGGGGCGCGGGGAACTGCGCGACCAGCCCCCACCGGGGCCGCACCCGGCGACGAGACCGCTATCGGGCAGACGAGTCCCGTGGCCCGCACGCAACCCCGTCGCCATTCCGGTCCAGCCGCAGCGGATCATCGGCCCCGTTCACCACGAGCCGCCCGAACCTCTGTTCCGCCAGCCAAGCGCAGCGCGCCCTCGTGGACGACTTCACTTGGGGCGGGAAGACAGTAGGCACGCACACGTTCGCCGAGCCGTAGTGCCGGTCGCACCCGGCGACGACCGGGCTGACCGGCGCCGACTTCCGTGCCGCCCGCTTGCCCTTCGGCTCGGCGGCGAGCCCGTCCGCGAACGAGTGGACGTGCGCCGAGACATCCCCGGCGCCGGAGACCGCGGCCCCGGTCAGGTGGACCCACTCGGCGACGGACGGCACCCCGTTCGCGTCCACCGCGAAGAGCATGTACCACCCGGGCGGCGCCAGGTTCGGGTTGGACGTGACGTTCAGGTCGACGTTCGCCCCGTCCACGGACAGCGGCAGATCCACGAACCGCTGATTGGGATCCGACGAATGCGTCACCGCCGCCGGGCGGATCAGCTCGGCCTTGGCGATCGGCCGGTCGACCGTGATCCGCTGCGTGTCCCCGTACTTCCACTCCTTGTCGATGACCGAGGTGATCTTCGGCCGGGCGCCCTTGAGGAGATAGGGCGGCGTGTAGACGGACACGTTGTGGTTCCAGGAGCCGTTGCCCGGGTTGTCGCCGGTGGTCATGACGCGGCCGTCGGGGAGCAGGAACGCGGAGGAGTGGTAGCCGCGGGCCTCGGGGTCCGGGGCGACCGGGTCGAAGGTCGTGGTCTGCGGGTCGAAGATCGAGGACTCGTACACGGGGTCGGCCCGGTTGTGCAGGGCGCCGCCCGTCTCCAGGACCTTGCCGTCGGGCAGCAGCACCGCGGAGACGTACATCTTGCCCTGCGCGCCGGTCTCGGGCTGCGGACCGTTGCCCAGGTCGACGGTGCCCTGCGGGAGCTGGGGCCCGGCCACGTACGCCGGGTTCGGCTGCTTCAGGTCGATGACGTCGACGAGGCGGCCCGCGTCCGGGTTGGAGTCGATGTTGCCGCCGCCCATCGTGAGGACCTTCTGGTCCTGGGCCGGAGGCAGCAGCACGCTGGCGGACTGGTCGCGCTGGTCCTTGTTCTGGAGGCCGGGGACGTCCGTGACGGTGTTCTTGTCGTAGTCGTAGACGGAGGCGCCGGTGCCGGGCGTGCCGTTGCCGAAGACGTGGCTGCCGGAGTAGAAGAGGCGGCCGTCCTGCATGAGGATCATCGACGGGTACAGGCCCCAGTACGACCAGGTCTGGTGGACCTGCGACAGCGGCAGCCACTCCCCCTTCGCCGCGTCGAAGCGCTCGGCGGTGACGGAGCCGGTGGAGTCCTCGCGCAGGCCGCCGAACGACATCACGTCGCCGTTGCCCATGACGGTCGCGGACGGGTACCAGTGGCCGTCGTTCATGTCGTTCGTCTTGGTGTACGACTCGGTGGCGGGGTCGAAGACGTACGAGTCCTTGAAGCCCTCGTAACCGTGCGAGCCGTCCTTGGCCGGGTACGCCTTGTTGCCGCTCATCACGAGGACCCGGCCGTCGGCGAGCTGCACGTGGCCCGCGCAGAACATGTCCTTCGGCGTCGGGATCGTCTTGTACGTGCCCTTCTCCGGGTCGTACACCGCCGAGGTGAAGGTGCCGGCCGCGAACATCTCCTCGCTGTTGCCGGAGCCCGCGATCAGCAGGATCCTGCCGTTCCTGAGGACGACGGAGTGCATGGAGCGGACCGGGTTCTGCGTGGGCAGCACGTCCCAGCGGCCGTCCGCGCACTCCTTCTGCGTGCCGGTGCACCCGGGGTCGGGGACCGGGTCCGCGACCTGTTCCATCGGTTCGTCGTCGGTGGTCGCCGAGCCGGTGCCGTAGACGGAGACGCCCCAGCTGATGCGGTCGGTGCCGGGCGGCACCTCGGGCGTGCGGACGGCCGCCCGGTCCCAACCCGCGCTCATGTCCAGGGTCTTGAGGTCGGTCCAGTACTGCCAGCCGGCGGTCGTGTCGTGCCGGAACAGCGTGACCGAGGCGTCCGGCGTCGTCGTCTTGTACCAGAGGCCCAGGTCGTACTGCTTGCCGACGGTGACGGGCGGCGCGCAGTCGGCGGACTCGGTGATGAGTGCCTTGCGGTCGCCGTCGACGCGGCGGGTCAGCTCGACCTTCATGGCCTTGGTTCCGGTGCGGGCGTCGGCGGTCGTCGTGAACGTGAAGTCGTTGTCGCCCCAGCCGGACTTCTCCCAGCAGGCCGGCATGTCGCCGGTCCCCGCGGTCTCGAAGCCGGGGTTCTTGATGAGGTTCGCGGCGGAGGCGGGCTGCGGCACGGCCATCAGGAGGGAGGCCGCGAGCGCGGTCACCCCCGCGAGGGCCGTTCTCCGGGTGGGCCCCGGCCGTCTCGTGCGCGACGTTCGTGTCCTCGTACCTGTCGTGCGGCTCACGCGGCGGCTCCTGTCGCGGTCTCGGCGGTCGGCTCGGCGATCTCCGGTGGGCCGGACACCTGCGGTGTCCCGGGCTTCTTGGTCCTTTTCGCGTAGACGAGCGCCTCGGTGCCGGCGAAGCGCAGGACGAACGTGGTGACGAGCGCGAGCGCCGTCGCGGGCAGTACGGCCAGGCCCAGTTCCCGGACGAACAGGGCGATCAGCGGGATGCGCAGCACCAGGTCCGCGTTGGCGAGCAGGGCGAAACGGGCGGTGCGGTCGGCCCAGTGGCGGTGGCCGCGCCGGGTGCGGAAGAGGAGGCCCTCGATGAGCAGGAAGTTCCAGGCGACGCCCGCCTGGTTGGCGAGGACCTCGGCCGGCAGGTAGTGCAGGCCCGTGTGGGTGAGGGCGGACAGGGCGAGCAGGTTGGGCACGAAGCCGGTCAGGCCGATCAGGCCGAAGACGAGCATGCGGGCGAGCGGGGCGGCGGTGCGCAGTTCGACGAGGTGGCGCAGATAGCGCAGACCCTCGCGCAGGCCGGACTTGGACTCGCCCGCGTGCCGCTCCTGGAAGACGAACGGCACCTCGGCGACGCTCAACCGGCCCGTGCGGACGGCGAGTTCGAGCAGGATCTTGTACCCGAGCGGCTTGAGGGCGTCGGGGTGGACGGCGGCGCGGCGGATCGCGAGGAAGCCGCTCATCGGGTCGCTGATGCCGCGCAGGGCGCGCGGGAAGAGGCCCTTGGCGAGCCAGGTGGAGGCGCGGGACACGGCGACGCGGTAGCCGCCGGACAGTCCGGCGCGGCTGCCGCCGGGCAGGTAGCGGCTGGCGACGACGAGCTGGGCGCCCTCCTGCTCGCCGGTCGCCACCAACTCCGGTACGAGGGACGGCGGGTGCTGGAGGTCGCCGTCCATGACGACGACCCAGTCGGACGTGGCGGCGCGGATCCCGGCGACGACGGCGCCGCCGAGCCCGCCGGTGGGTTCGTCGCGGTGCAGGACGGTCACCGGGAAGGGGCAGTCCTGGGCGATCTCGCGGATGACGCGGGGCGTCTCGTCGGTGGAGTCGTCGACGAAGAGGACCTCGCAGGGCAGCCGGTGCGGGACCGACTCCGTGACGCGGTACAGGAGTTCGGCGATGTTGTCCTGTTCGTTGAAGGTGGGGACGACGATGGTGACGGCGCCCGGCTCGGGCACCTCGGCGCCGTCGAGTTCGGTCTCGGGGTGCACGGTCATCGGCTCCCGCCTCCCTGGACGCGGCGGATCTCGATGCGGTCCGGGCCCTCGCCGAAGGTGGCGACGGGGGTGGAGTGCCGCAGCGCGTCCCGTACGTTCGGCAGGTCGGCGGCGTCGCGGCGCACGGTGGGCGAGGCGACCACGTAGTCGAGGTCGCGCCAGCCGTCCGGCATCGTCCTGGTGACGGCCGGGTCGAGGTCGGCCTTGTAGAACCA
Source organism: Streptomyces sp. NPDC059524 (assembly GCF_042749255.1). NCBI lineage: Bacteria > Bacillati > Actinomycetota > Actinomycetes > Kitasatosporales > Streptomycetaceae > Streptomyces > Streptomyces sp. NPDC059524. The sequence continues at coordinate 4,085 of NZ_JBHYTK010000114.1, forward strand.
GATGGCGCCGAGGCCGGGTTCGTAGCCGGCGTGGACGAGGTCGAGCCAGAGCGCGTCGTCGACGAGGACGCGGGTGGAGGCCGGATCGGGGACCTCGCTCGCCATCCAGGCGGCGGCGCCCCGGTACGGCGCGTTCGCGTCGACGGTCATCGCGGTGCGGTCGCCGTCGTACCAGCGCGGTGCGACGAGAGCGGCCGCGCAGGCGGCGAGCACCGCGACGGCGGTGAGGCGCAGCCCGCGCGGCGCCCGGCCCCGGTGCACGAGGGCGTGGACGACTCCGGCGGCGGCCCCGGCGAGGACGAGGGCGAGGAACGGCAGCGCCTGCACGATGTACATGGCGGGCAGATAGCCGGTCGGGCGCATCGCGACGAGGGCGAGCACGGCGACGGCGAGCGCGGGTCCGGCGAGGGCGCGGGCGGTGACCGACCAGCGCAGGGTGACGAGCAGGAACAGGGCGGCGGCGAGCCCGCCGATGGGCAGCACCCGGTCGTAGTAGAGCCAGGAGTGGAGCACACCGTGCGAGCCGGAGCCGGCGTCGAGAACGAAGCCGGAGCCGGGGCGGCTGAGCTGGTAGCTGATGCCGTCCCACAGCGAGACGTGCCCGCCGCCGGGGAACAGCTCGCCCTTGAGCAGGGCGAACAGTGGGTACGAGAGGCCGACGAGAGCGCACGCGGTGACCGCGCCGGTGAGGGCGAACTTGCGGGTCGCCGGGTGGCCGTGGCGCCACATGGTGACGAGCAGCGCGGGCAGCAGGACGAGCATCGTCTCCTTGGAGAGGACGCCCGTCGCGGCGGCGAGTCCGGCGGCGAAGTGGTGCCACAGGTGCCGGCTCGGGGACGCCGCGAGGCAGAACGCGAGGAGCATCCACATCACGGCGATGTTGTCGAGGAAGATCTCGCGCTGGAGCACCACGGCCAGCGGGGAGAGCCCGAACAGGGCCATGCCGAGGCCGGCCGCCCACATCGGCAGCCGCAGCCTGCGGGCGAGGACGTAGACGAGGACGGCACTGACCGCGCTGACGCCGAGCATGGCGAGCCGCATGGTGCCGACGGTCATGGCGGACGGGTCGGCGAGCGCCGGGATCCAGCTGACGGCGGCGAGCTGGAGCCAGCCCAGCGGCGGGTGGTCGTACCAGTACGTGTAGTGGGCGAGGCCGTCGCCCTGCTGCACGGCCCAGGCCTGGGCGAGGTACGTGCCCTCGTCGTCGCTGAAGTTGGGGTAGCCCGCGATGTTCCAGCCCTGGACGAGGACGATCGCGGCGAGGAGCACTCCGCACAGCGCGAGGTCGGCCGGTGAGCTGCGGAAACGGACGGCGCGGACCGGGGTGCGCAGGCGGGCGGGGACATGGGTGGGCTGCGCGACCGGCGTGGAGCTGCCGGCCGCGGGGAGGGTGGCGGTCACGCGGGTACGTCCTCTCGGGCGGCACGCTCGGCGGGCAGATGGGCTCCTACGTGACTGGTCAGCTCCCAGTCGCTGCGGCCGCGCTGCTCGCGCCAGACGGCGCGGATCGCGGCGCCGGCGAGGAGCAGCTGGTAGAAGGGCCCGCCGGCGATGAGCTTGAGGTAGTGGACGAACCGGACGCGCATCCCGTACTGCTTGCCGAAGTCGTGCAGGCCGACGACCTCGAAGACGAAGGTCACGAACGCGGTGACGGCCGGCAGGAAGGTGATGAAGGCGATGCCGACGGGGACGTCCATGAGGAGGGCGACCGCGGCGTTGAGCGGGATGATCAGGCCGGTGAACGCCTGCATGAACGGGGTCATGAGGGTGTAGCGGGCGAGCATCCGCTGCCGGAGCGTGGGCAGTTGCTTCCAGTCCTTCTTCCGGTAGACCTGGAGGAATCCCTGGTTCCAGCGGGTGCGCTGTTTGAGCAGGGACAGCAGGGTGCCCGGGGTCTCCTCGCGGGTGACCATGTCGGAGTCGTAGGCGACGACGACCTTCTTGCCGGTGCTGGACAGGCGCACGCCGAGGTCGCAGTCCTCGGCGAGGCACTCGGGGTCCCAGCCGCCGGCTTGTCTGAGCACGTCGGTGCGGACGAAGACGGTGTTGCCGCCGAGCGGGATGAAGCCCTTCTGGGCGTGCAGGTGCAGCCGGGAGCGGAACCAGAAGAAGTACTCCAGGCAGTTGCGCAGGCTGTACCAGCTGGAGTGGAAGTTGATCAGCTGGACGCCGCCCTGCACGACGTCGGCGCCGGTGTCGCGGAAGGCGTGGTCGACGTGGGCGAGCAGGTCGTGGTGGACCTGGTCCTCTGCGTCGAAGACCCCGACGACGTCGCCCCGGCAGTACGGGAGCGCGGTGTTGAGGGCCTTGGGTTTGTTCTTCCTGGCGTGGGTGTCGACGACGACGCGCACGCGCGGGTCGCGGGCGGCGGCCCGCTCGGCGACCTCGGCGGTCCCGGGGTCGTCGTGCCCGACGATGACGATGATCTCGAAGTCACGGTGGCCGGACTCGAGGAGCCGCTGGACGGTGTGATCGAGCACGGCCTGCTCGTGCCGGGCGGGCAGGAGCAGCGAGAAGGACAGGGCCCCGTGATCTCCGGGGGCCGCGAAGCGCGTGGAGGCGAGCACCTCCGGCGTGCGCCAGGCGTGCATCTGCCACCACAGCGTGAAGGCGGCCATCCAGAACAGGGCCAGTGATATGGCCGCGACGAGCGCAGCACTGAGTATCGCGCCGGCATCGGACATGCCGACGACATCGGTTGCAAGCAAAAGATCCCCCCAGATCCCCCTAAGTGCGACATTCAGCCACACTCACCCCACCGATGGGCTGAGGATATGGGGAACCTGTGAAGGAGGGGAACCTGTTCGGATAAATACCGCGCTAAGCCGCGTTAACCCTGCGTTTCGCCCAAGATGCGCGTCAGTCCCCCGACGTCGGTCACGGGCGCGTCGCAGACGAAGTGGTGGCACACGTAGACGGTCTCCCGCCCGTCCACCTTCGGCCGGTCCGCGAGCAGCGGGAGTTCGGTGCCGCCCTCGGGCCCGGCGGCGACCACCGCGCCGGGCGCGGTCGCGGTGAGCGCCGCGTGGTGCATGCGGCCGCCGATCTCCCCGATGACGGCGACCTCGCGCGGCCCGTCGAGCAGCGCCTCGGCGACCGCCAGGCCGTTGCCGATGAACCGGGGCGCGCGCGGACCGAGCGCCTTCACGACCCCCAGCGCCCGCTCGGCGGCGGCGCGGTGCGGCTCGGACCCGGTCTGCGCGGCGTACGACAGGAGGGCGCCGGCGGCGGCGGTCCAGCCGGACGGGGTCGCGTTGTCGGTCGGGTCCTGGGGGCGGCGGATCAGCTGCTCGGCGTCGGCGGCCGTGTCGTACAGGGCGCCGCTCTCCGGGTCCACGAACCGGTCGAGGACGTGGTCGAGCAGGAACCCGGCGAATTCCAGCCACACGCCCTCGCCGGTCACCGACGCCAGCGCGAGGAAGCCCTCGGCGACGTCCGCGTAGTCCTCCAGGACACCCGCGTTGTGCCCGGCGTGGCCGTCCTTGCTGGTGCGGGTGAGACGGGCGAGCGGGTCCATGTGCAGGCGGACGAGCAGATCACCGGCGCAGACGGCGGCGTCGACGAGGTCCTGGCGGCCGAAGTAGGCGCCGGTCTCGGCGAGCGCGGCGATCGCCAGGCCGTTCCAGGCGGCGACCACCTTGTCGTCCCGGCCGGGCGCGGGGCGCCCGGCGCGGGCCGCGAGCAGCCGCTCCCGGATCCGCTCGACCCGGCCGGCGTCGGCGACGCCCTCGGTCTGCGGGAGCCGCAGCACGGAGGCGCCCTCCTCGAAGGTGCCCTCCTCGGTGACCCCGAAGTGCTGGGCGGCGACGGCCGCGTCCTCGGCGCCGAGCACCTCGGTCAGCTGCGCGGGAGTCCACACGTAGTAGGCGCCCTCGACGGACTTGCCGGTCGCCGGGTCCTCGCTGTCGGCGTCGAGCGCCGAGGCGAACCCACCCTCGTTCGTGCGCAGTTCGCGCACCATGAAGTCGGCGGTCTCCAGCGCGACCCGCTTGGCGAGCTCGCTGCCGGTGCTCCGCCACAGGTGGGCGTAGGACCGGCACAGCAGCGCGTTGTCGTACAGCATCTTCTCGAAGTGCGGCACGGTGAACTCGCGGTCCACGGAGTAGCGCGCGAAGCCGCCGCCCAGCTGGTCGTAGATCCCACCGCGGGCCATCCGCTCGCACGTGTCGACGGCCATCTGGAGGGCGCCCTCGGCGCCGGTGCGCGCGTGGTGGCGCAGCAGGAACTCGATGACCATGGACGGCGGGAACTTGGGCGCCCCGCCGAATCCGCCGTACGTCGCGTCGTACTCCCGGGTCAGCCCGAGCAGCGCCGCCGCGAGCTCCTCCTCGCCGGGCACCCGGGTGTCCCCGTACGGGAGTTCGCGCCGCGCCAGATCGGCGGTGATCTTCCCGGCGACCTCGGCGACCTCGTCCCGCCGCCCGGTCCACGCGTCCCGGACGCCGCCGAGGACCTGGGTGAAGGAGGGCATGCCGTGACGGGGCTCGGGCGGGAAGTAGGTGCCGAAGTAGAACGGCTCGGCGTCCGGGGTCAGGAACACGGTCATCGGCCAGCCGCCCTGCCCGGTGGCCGCCTGCACGGCCTCCATGTACACGGCGTCGACGTCCGGCCGCTCCTCGCGGTCGACCTTGATGTTCACGAAGTGCTCGTTCATGGCGGCGGCGGTGGCCTCGTCCTCGAAGGACTCGTGCGCCATGACGTGACACCAGTGGCAGCTGGAGTACCCGACGCTGAGCAGCACGGGCACATTGCGCCGCCGCGCCTCCTCGAAGGCCTCCGGGGACCACGGCCACCAGTCGACCGGGTTGTCGGCGTGCTGGAGCAGATAGGGCGACTGGGATGCGGCCAGGCGATTCACCATGCCCGCAGTATCGCAGCCCGCTCCGGCCGTGCCCGCTTGCGACGTCCTCGGCACCGGAGGAGTGTCGTAAGCAGGTACACAGAGAGGAATGGGGGCCGGTCATGCATGTGCGCACGACTTATGTGACAGGCGATCCGGGCAAGATCGACGAAGCCCTGGACGGCCTCCGGGCGGAGGCCGTGAAGCTGCTGTCCGAGCAGCCGGGCTACCGGGGATACGGACTCTTCGCCGACCGTGAGATCGGCAAGATCGTCATGGGGAGCTGGTGGGACTCCGCCGAGCACGCCCACGGCAGCGACGACCAGCTGAAGCAGCGCCGGGCGGAGCTGCTCTCGCCCTTCGCGTCGTCGATGTCCGTGATGACGTTCGAGGCGCTGGGCTACACACGCCGTCCGCAGGCCGCTGCGGGTGCGGGGTTCCGCCTCGCGCGCTTCCAGATACCGCCGGGCGCGCTCGACGACCTGGCCGGGCTGTTCCGGTCCACCGCACTGCCCCGGTTCGAGGAGACCCCGGGCTTCGCGGGCGCGGCACTGCTCGCCGACCGCGCCACGGGCTTCGGCTCGGTCGGCACGATCTGGCGCGACCGCGAGGCGCTGGCGGCCTCCCGCGGCACCCAGGCGGGGACCCGGGCGAAGGCGACCTCGGAGGTGCCGATGAACGTCATCGCTCTCGAGGAGTTCGAGGCGGTGATTCTCGAGCGGCTCGACTGAGCGCACCTCCGCCGTGCCCCGTCACCCCGCCGGGCCGCCCCGCTCGTCGAGGGCCGCCACCCTGCGCGCGCCCGCGACCTGCCGGTAGGACGCGTCGAGGAGTTCGGCGACCTCCTGCCAGTCGACGTCGTCCGGGGCGGTGGCGCCGCCGGCGGCGAGGTCGAGGCCGATCCAGCCGGAGGGGGCGAGATAGGCGGGGGCGAAGCAGCGCGGGTCCTCGGCGAGGGCCGCGCGGTCGCTCTCGTCCGGCAGGACGAGCAGGGCCCGGTCGTAGCGGACGCGGGTGTCGGCGGATCCCTTGGTCGAACCGCCGTACCAGGCGAAGTACTTGCCGGCGCGGAAGCCGGGGCGGCCGTGCGCGATCTGCTCCTCGGCATCCGGGAAGGCCAGGGCCACCCGGCGCAGGAGCACCAGATACGGGTCGTCTTCGTCGAACATGACGGGGTGGGGCATGGCTGGATGATGACACCCGCCCCGCCCGGGCCGCCTCATCGCGCGATCGCGGGACCCTCGCGCCTTCACCCCGTACGCAGCACACTTGTCCGTGAACTGACGGGATGTCGATCGGAGGGGGACCGAGTATGCGAGACAGCCACCGGGCGGAGGCCGAGCGGCTGTTGGCCCGGGCCGTCGAGGAGGAGGTCAGGCGCTCCGGCGGCCGGGTCGACGGGAAGGTGCTGCTCGCGCGGGCGCGCGGTGCGCTGGACGCGATGGGACAGACCGCCGTCGAGGAGTACGCCGCCTACACGGGGGCGCTCGACGCGGCGTCGGCGGGACGGATGACGTTCGGGGAGCGGTTCGCCAAGGAGGGCGGGTCGACTCCCTTGATGGTGGCGGGAGTCGGGGCGGTCACCGCGTGCGTCGCCGACCTGGCGCTCGGCGCCGGGACCGGGGTCGCGGTGGGCGCGGGCGCCGCCGTCGCCGTGCTGGGCGCGGCCGCGACGGTCGCCAAGGTGACGGCCGCTCATCTGCCGGCGGCGAGCCGCAGCGCGGGCGCGGCGAGCCAGCCCGGCGGCCCGGAGCAGCTGCGGCTCCAGTGGCTGACCGCGCTGGAGGTGCGGGGCATCCGGCCGTTCCTGGACCAGCAGCGGGTCCTGGCGGCGAGCACCGGCGCGGGGACGGGCACGAAGAAGACGGTCGTGCCGCAGTTGCGCGGGACCGACAAGAGCGCGGCGGCCCGGAGGCGGACCGTCCTGGAGCAGTCCTTCGGCCAACTCCCCGAACCCGACGGGCCGTTCGCGGGCCGCCGGGCCGCCCTGTCGAGGATCACGCAGTGGGTGCACGCGGCGCGGGCCAGTACGCAGACGCGGCCCACGGTGGTGGTGCTGCACGGGGCGCCCGGATCGGGGCGCACGACGCTCGCGGTGCGGGCGGCGCACGAGCTGCGCGACCAGTTCCGCGGGGCGTGCGTCGTGGACCTGCGCGGGGACCGCTCGGACGCGGCGCCGCTGTCGACGCGGGACGCGCTGATGCACCTGCTCAACCGGCTCGGGGCGCCCCGCGAGCAGCTCCTGTTCCGGGAGCGGTCCTCGCAGGACCAGCAGGTCAAGCGGCTGAGCGAGCTCTACCACCAGTATCTGACCGGGCTGCCCGTCACGATCGTCCTGGACGACGCGGCCGACGCGGCGCAGGTGCGCGCGCTGATCCCCGAGCGCTCCGACAGTCTCGTCGTCGTCACCTCCCGCAAACCGCTCGACCTCGGCGAGGACACCCCGGCGTGGGTGCACCAGCTGCCGGTGGAGGCGCTCGACGCGGCGGGCGCCGAGGAACTGCTGCGCGAGGCCGCCGAGGACCCGGAAGGGCCGTACGACGCCGAAGCGACCGATGCCGTACGGGAGTTGTGCGGCGGGCTGCCGCTCGCGCTGCGGATCGCCGGGTCCGCGATCGGGCCGCGCACCCCGCGCCGGCTCGCCGCGGACCTCGGCGCGTACGGGCCGGTGGAGCCGGTCGAGCGGGTGCTGTGGCTGCGCTACACCGACCAGTCCGAGCAGGCCCGCCGGCTGCTGCGGCGCCTCGCGCTGGCCGGCCGGGCCTCGCTCGGCGCGGCCGCCGCAGCGGCGCTGCTCGCCACCGACACCAAGGAGGCGACCAAGCATCTGACGGCGCTGTCCCGCGCCGGCCTGATCGACCGTGTGCGCGGCAGCCGCTACCGGCTGCACGACCTGGTGCGCGGCTTCGCCCAGGCCCGGCTGGCCGACGAGGAGGAGCCCGCCGAGCGCACGGCCGCGCAGGAGCGCCTGATCCAGAACTACGCGGATCTCGCCGACTCCGTGATCCGCCTGGTCGACGGCAACATGTCGACGCGGGCCGGGCAGATGGGCCCGCACGGGTTCACCTCGCTGGACGCCGCGCTGCGCTGGCTGGACGACGAGTCGAGCTTCATCACGGCGGCCCTGCGGCACGCGGAGGGCGTCAACCAGGACGCGGTGCTCGGCCTGCTCGGCGCCCTGTGCGACTACTGCCTGCTGCGCGGCGACCTCTACCGCCTCGGCGAGATCAGCGAACTGACCCAGGCCATCGACCAGGGCCTCCTGGTGCGCTCGGTGCAGTGGCGCACGGGCATCGCGGCCCGCCAGCTCGGTGAGCTCGACAAGGCCCGTACGACGCTGTCGTCCGTGGTCGACCTGTACCGGGAGGCGCACCACCGGGCCGGTGAGGCCCGCGCGCTGTGCTCGCTCGGCATCACACTGCACCACCAGGGCCAGCTCACGGAGGCGAGCGCGAAGCTGCGCGAGGCGCTCGACCTCCAGACCACCCCGGAGACGAAGGGCGACCGGGGCTGGACCCTGCACGCGCTCGCGGCGGTGGAGCGGGACCGCGCGCACGTCCGTGAATCGCTGGAGCTGCTCACCGACGCGCTCGCCCTGCACCGGGAGAACGAGTCGCTGCACGGCGAGGCCTGGGCGCACTTCCAGCTCGGCCAGCTGTGCCTGCGCATGGGCGACGTGGACCGCGCCGAGGAGCAGCTGCGCACCGCGCTCGACCTGTACGGCCGGACCCGGGACGCGCGCGGCGAGGCCTGGGCGCTGACCCAGCTGGCCCGCACCCGGCTGGTCGACGGCGACGCGTCGGCGGCGGTCGACGGACTGCGCCAGGCCGCGTCCCGGCACCGCGACAACGAGGACGCGCGCGGCGAGGCCTGGACGTACTACTACCTGGGCCAGGCCCTGGAGGAGACCGGCGACCTCGACCAGGCGGTGCGCGACCTGGAGCGCTCCCGCACGATGTTCTCCCGGATGCGGGACGTGTACGGGCTCGCCTGCGCCCGGCACCACTCGGCGCGTGTCACCCGCGACCAGCGGGCCGCGCAGACCGGCTCCCTGCGCAACTCCGGCTTCGCCCGCCAGCTCCTCGTCGACGCCCGCGCCGACTTCCAGCGGATCGGTGTCGCGCACGGCGAGGCGTGGACGTGCCTGGAGCTGGCGGTGGTCGACGCGGGCAACGCGCGGCTCCAGCAGGCGCTCGACCTGTGCGAGGAGGCGCGGGGCCTGTTCGCCTCGTACGGGGACCGGCGGGGCGAGGAGTGGGCGGCGTTCCTGCGCTGCACGCTGCTGCCCTACGCGTCGCCCGGCGGCTCGGAGGTCGGCACGGCCGTCGCCCAGGAGGAACTGGCGGCACTGACCCGCACCCCGGCGCCGACCCGCGACGGCAAGCTCGACGACTACGTGAGGGCGTACGGGCTGCTCCTGGAGCGCGGGGTCGACCTGGACGCGGGCTGGCAGGCCTGGCGTCTCGGCATGGTCCCGAGCCGGCACGCGCGGGACGTGATGGGGGTGACGGACTGACACCGGACTGACGGGCCGCCAGCTCCTCACGGTTGCACAACGATGTGCAGGTTACGTTCGGTAACCTGCACGCACCCCCTTCACACCGCCCTTACTTTCTCTCCGTACCCAGTAGTAACCGAGCTGGGGCACCCGCCACGGCACCGGAGAGTGAAAAGTACATGCAGGGCACAGTCGACGGCTTCAGCTACGGGCTCATGACGCCCGTGGCGGCCTACCTGATGGCGTGTCTGGGCTCGGCGCTCGGACTGCGCTGCGTCGCCCGGACCGCCGGCCGGCGCGAGGGCCGCCGCACGGGCTGGCTGGCGCTCGGCTCTGCCTGCCTCGGCGTCGGCATCTGGACGATGCACTTCATCGCGATGGTCGGCTTCCAGGTCGAGGAGACCGCCATCACCTACGACATGCCGCTGACCCTGCTCAGCCTCGCCGTCTCGATCCTCGTCGTCGGTATCGGCGTCTTCATCGTCGGCCACCGCGGCACGGCCGCCGTCCCGCTGGTCACGGCCGGCGTCCTGACCGGACTCGGCGTCGCGATGATGCACTACCTGGGCATGGCCGCCATGCGCATGAACGGCGAGATCCGCTACGACACGACGCTCGTGGCGCTGTCCGTCGTGATCGCCGTCGTCGCCGCGACCGCCGCGCTGTGGGCCGCGGTCAGCATCCGCGGCTTCCTGCCCTCGCTCGGCGCCAGCCTCGTCATGGGCCTCGCCATCTCGGGCATGCACTACACGGGCATGGCCGCCGTCAGCGTCCGGCTCCACGACGCGGCCACGCACACAGCGGGCCACGCCGGAAGCTCGTTCCTGCTGCCGATGATCGCCGGCCCGTTCATCTTCCTGGTCCTGTCGGCCGTGGTCGTCATGCTCGACCCCAGCCTGATCCTGGGCGAGGACGACGACTGGTACCACCAGCCCACCCGCGCCTGAGGCGATGCCCCCTGGAGATGCCGCACGAAGTGCGCATCTCCAGGGGCGCGGGGAACTGCGCGAGCAACCACGACGGCGGGTGGGCCGCCGACGAAGCTCACGCGGCAGACGCGTATGCGTCAGCCCCGGTCAGCCACGGTGCCGCCCACAGAGGAGTCGGCCTCACTCCCGGAGGGACTGTCACCCTTCTCCTTGAAGTCGACCTTCCCCATGTGCCGGTTCATCGACTTCATCAGGCCCCACACGGCCAGCGCCATCACCGCGAAGACGATGAAGCCGAGAACACCCGGAGTCACCTTGTTCTCGTCGACCTCCTTGGCGGCAAGGGGGACGAGATGGGTCATTGCCAGATTCGCGTTCACATCAGGCATTGTGGCGGATGCCCGCGAAGAGGTCGTCCTCGGGGAGGGACGTGGGCACGAGCGACTTCGCCAGCTCGTACTCCTCCGTGGGCCACACGGCCTTCTGGATCTCCATCGGCACCCGGAACCAGCCGCCGTCCGGATCGATCTGCGTGGCGTGCGCGATCAGCGCCTTGTCGCGGACCTCGAAGAAGTCGGCGCACGGAACGTGCGTGGTCAGCGTGCGCTCGACCCGCTCGAACTCGTCCCACCGCTTCAGCCAGTCCGCGTACGGCGACTCGAGACCGCGGTCCAGGAGCGCGTGGTGCAGCGCCTCGGTGCGCGGCCGGTTGAAGCCCTGGTTGTAGTAGAGCTTCATCGCCTGCCACACCGGCCCGTACTCGGACTCGGGGAACTTCTCGGGATCGGCCGCGCCCTCGAAGGCCACCATCGTGATCTTGTGGGTCATGATGTGGTCGGGGTGCGGGTACCCGCCGTTCTCGTCGTACGTCGTGATGACCTGGGGACGGAACGAGCGGATCTGCCGGACCAGCTCACCCGCCGCCTTGTCGACGTCCTCCAGGGCGAAGCAGCCCTCGGGCAGCGGCGGCAGCGGGTCGCCCTCGGGCAGGCCCGAGTCGACGAAGCCGAGCCACTCCTGCTGGACGCCGAGGATCTCCCGGGCCTCGTCCATCTCCTTCTTGCGCACCTCGTGGATGTGCTCCTCGATGTACGTGTCGCCCTGGAGCTTGGGGTTGAGGATGGAGCCGCGCTCTCCGCCCGTGCAGGTCACCACGAGCACGTCCACCCCCTCGGACACGTACTTGGCCATGGTGGCCGCGCCCTTCGACGACTCGTCGTCGGGATGGGCGTGTACGGCCATCAGTCGCAGCTGCTCAGTCAAGACAAGATCCTCGTGAGATAGGGCGCCCGGTGTCGTCCGGCGCAATGTGCGGCTTCTATAGTGACCGAACCGGGGGGCGGAAAATTCCGGTGCCCGCGATCGTGACGGGCCACGCGAGAGGATCTGGCCGATGAGCGCCGTGCAGCAGCTGCCCGAGGGGCGGTACGGCTCTTCGCGCGCCGCCGACGCCCGCGCGGACCGGAAGCTGAGGATCGCCGCGATCGTGACCGGCACGCTCTTCGCCGGCCTGATGATCTGGTTCGGCTGGTACTACGTGGTGGCCAACAAGTTCAGCGGCGAGATCATCGCCTTCAAGACCCACAAGTCCTCGGTCGAGGTCCATCTGGAGATCCGTAAGGACTCCGACGCGAGCGGTTACTGCACCGTCCGCTCGCAGAGCGCCGACGGCGCCGAGGTCGGCCGCGCGGACTTCCGCTTCAGCCAGCCGAAGGAGCGCATCGACCAGGTCGTCACCCTGCGCACCTCGGGCCGCGGCACGACCGCGGAGCTGATCGGCTGTCACGCGGACTGACGCACGGTTCACCCTCTCCTGGCGGCGCCTGACCTGCGTCGACAGAATTCTGGTGGCTTATGTCCTCCCCCTTTCACCGTTGAATTGTTAGGCTCGTGGTTTCGCCCACCTGGAAGGGAACATCCTTCAGGTAGGGCGATGCTTTGTATTCCCAGTACCTACGAGGAGCACCCTGTGACCCAGACCAGCGAAGACGTCACCTGGCTCACGCAGGAGGCGTACTCCAAGCTCAAGGAAGAGCTGGCGTACCTGTCTGGTCCCGCGCGCGAGGAAGTCACCGCGAAGATCGCGGCCGCGCGCGAGGAGGGCGACCTGCGCGAGAACGGCGGGTACCACGCGGCCAAGGAGGAGCAGGGCAAGCAGGAGCTCCGCATCCGCCAGCTCACCCAGCTTCTCGAGAAGGCCAAGGTCGGCGAGGCGCCGGCCGACGACGGCGTGGTCGAGCCCGGCATGGTCGTCACCATCGCCTTCGACGGCGACGAGGACGACACCGTCACGTTCCTGCTCGCCTCGCGCGAGTACGCGAGCGCGGACATCGAGACGTACTCGCCGCAGTCCCCGCTCGGCACGGGTGTGAACGGCAAGAAGGTCGGTGACGACGCCGAGTACGAGCTGCCGAACGGCAAGATGGCCTCGGTGAAGATCCTCAAGGCGGAGCCCTACTCCGGCTGACGCCTTTCACGACGCCCTGCGAGCGGGGGGGGGGGGGCCGGGGGCGGGGGGGGGGCCCGCGGCGCGCGCCGGGCCCCCCCCGCGCGCGCGCGGCGGGGGGGCCCCCGCGGGGGGGGGGGGCTCGGCCCCGAAGC
>NZ_JBHYTK010000114.1:16962-26574 GCF_042749255.1 Streptomyces sp. NPDC059524
GCGGCGGTCTCGACCCACCGGGGGCCCCCGTCGGCGGGCGGACGCCTTACCCCCCCGCGGCGGCGGGGCCCCCGCCGCTGGCGGGGGGGGGCCCCGCTCGCGTCGCAGGGCGCCCCCTCAGGCGGAGCGGCGGTACTTGCGCACCGCGAGGGTGCGGAAGACGACCAGGATCAGCACCGAGTAGATCAGCGAGGCCCAGATCGGGTGCTGCATCGGCCAGGCCTGCGACTGGGACAGACCCGGGTCGCCGAACAGCTGCCGGCAGGCCTGCACGGTCGCGCTGAACGGGTTCCAGTCCGCGATGTGCCGCAGCCAGGGAGTCATCTGGCTGGAGTCCACGAACGCGTTCGACAGGAACGTCACCGGGAACAGCCAGATGATGCCGCCCGAGGTCGCCGCCTCCGGGGTGCGCACGGACAGGCCGATCAGCGCGCCGATCCAGGTGAACGCGTAGCCGAGCAGGAGCAGCAGACCGAAGCCGGCCATGATCTTGCCGAAGTTGGTCGGCTCGGCCGAACCGGGACGCCAGCCCACGAGCAGCGCGACGGCGGCCAGGATCAGCAGGGTGATCGCCGTCTGCGCCAGGTCGGCGACGGTGCGGCCGGTGAGGACGGCGCCGCGGGCCATGGGCAGCGAGCGGAACCGGTCGATCAGGCCCTTCTGCATGTCGTCCGCGATGCCGGCGCTGGAACCGGCCGTGGCGAACGTGACGGTCTGCGCGAAGATGCCGGCCATCAGGAAGTTCTTGTACACCGTGGGGTCGGTGGTGTCGCCGATCTTCATCGAGCCGCCGAAGACGTACGTGAACAGCACGACGAACATCACCGGCTGGATGACCCCGAAGAGAACCATCTCGGGGATCCGGGTCATCCGGATCAGGTTCCGCTTCGCGACGACGAGGGAGTCGCGGACGGCCTGGCCGACGCCGGGAGCGGCGCGCGGCGCCGGAGGCGTGGGGGCGGTCTGGCTGACGGCGGTCATGTCGCGGCCTCCTCGTCCTCGCCCGCCTGCTCGGCCAGGTGGCCGGTGAGCGAGATGAAGACGTCGTCGAGGGTCGGGCGGCGCAGCCCGATGTCGTCGATCTCGATGCCCCGCGCGTCCAGGTCGCGGATCACCTCGGCGAGCAGCTTCGCGCCGCCGGTGACGGGCACCGTCAGCTTGCGGGTGTGCTGCTCGACGGTGGTCTCGCCCTTGCCGTAGGCGGCGAGGACCGCGCGGGCGTCGTCGAGGTGCTCCTGCTCGTGGACGACGACCTCGACGCGCTCCCCGCCGGTCTGCGCCTTGAGCTGGTCGGCGGTGCCGCGCGCGATGACCTTGCCGTGGTCGACGACGCAGATGTCGTGCGCGAGGTGGTCGGCCTCCTCCAGGTACTGGGTGGTGAGCAGCAGGGTCGTGCCGCCCGCCACCAGCTCCTGGATGACCTCCCACAGCTGCTGCCTGTTGCGCGGGTCCAGGCCCGTCGTCGGCTCGTCCATGAACATCACGGGCGGCGACACGACGAGGGCGGCCGCGAGGTCGAGGCGGCGGCGCATGCCGCCGGAGTAGGTCTTGGACGGGCGGTCGGCGGCGTCGGCGAGATGGAAACGCTCCAGGAGCTCGCTCGCGCGGGCCTTCGCCTCCTTGGCCTTCATCTGATAGAGCTGACCGACCATCTGGAGGTTCTCCCGGCCGGTCAGGTACTCGTCGACGGCGGCGAACTGGCCGGACAGGCCGATCGAGCGCCGCACCTCGTTCGGATGCCTGAGCACGTCGATCCCGGCGACGGACATGCGGCCGCTGTCCGGGGTGAGCAGGGTGGTGAGGCAGCGCACGGCGGTGGTCTTCCCCGCGCCGTTCGGCCCGAGCAGGCCCAGGACGGTGCCCTCTGGAACGTCCAGATCGACCCCGTCCAGGGCCCTGACGTCGCCGAAGGTCTTCACCAGACCTTCGGCGTGGATGGCGCCTGGCATGTGGTTCCCCCAACGCGTGAGTGACCAGCTGGTGAGTGCCGGTGGGTGCCGGTGGAAAAGTCTAGGTTCGCCCGGGCGGCGTCGCCCGGCGGACCCGTGAGGCACCTCACACGCTATCGCGATGTATCGCGTGTCGCCACGGGTTTTCCACAAGCGCCGCGGACGGTCACGGCGGGCGTCACGGGCGGGCCGTCAGTCGATGACCGTGTAGCCCGCCTCGCGCAGCGCCGCCGCGACCTCCGTGCAGTGCGCCGGTCCCTTCGTCTCCAGGTGCAGTTCGACCTCGACCTCGGTGAGCCCGAGGCGCGGGTCGGTGCGCACGTGGCTCACGTCCAGCACGTTCGCGTCGACGACGGACAGCACGCCGAGGATCGAGGCGAGCGCGCCGGGACGGTCGTCGAGCCGCAGCCGCAGCGACAGGTAGCGGCCCGCGGCGGCCATGCCGTGGGTGAGGACGCGCTGCATGAGCAGCGGGTCCACGTTGCCGCCCGACAGAAGCGCCACGACCGGGCCCTCGAAGCCGCGCGGGTCGCTCAGGAGCGCCGCGACGGGGCTCGCGCCCGCCGGCTCCACGACCAGCTTGGCCCGCTCCAGGCACAGCAGCAGCGCGCTGGACAGGGCGTCCTCGGACACCGTACGGACGTCGTCGGCGAGGTCGGCGACCAGGCGGAACGGGACGTCGCCGGGGCGGCCCACCTTGATGCCGTCGGCCATCGTCGCGGGATGCGGCACGGAGACGGGGCGGCCGGCCTCCAGCGAGGGCGGGTACGCGGCCGCGCCCGCCGCCTGCACGCCGATGACCTTCACGTCGGGGCGCAGCGCCTTGACCGCGACGGCGATGCCCGCGAGGAGCCCGCCGCCGCCGACCCCGACGAGGATCGTGCGCACCTCGGGGCACTGCTCGAGGATCTCCAGGCCGAGCGTGCCCTGGCCCGCGACGATGTCCGGGTGGTCGAAGGGGTGGATGAACACGGCGCCGGTGCGCTCGGCGTACTCCTGCGCGGCGGCCAGCGTCTCGTCGACGACATGACCGTGCAGCCTCACCTCGGCGCCGTAGTCGCGGGTGGCCGCGACCTTCGGCAGGGGCGCACCGACCGGCATGAACACCGTGGAGCGCACGCCGAGGAGCGCGGAGGCCAGGGCGACACCCTGCGCGTGGTTGCCCGCGCTGGCGGCCACGACCCCGGCCGCGCGCTCCTCGGGCAGCAGTCCGGCGATGCGCACGTAGGCGCCGCGCAGCTTGAAGGAGCCGGTCCGCTGGAGGTTCTCGCACTTCAGGTGGACCGGCGTACCTGCCAGCTGCGAGAGATGATGGCTGTGCGCCATGGACGTCACCCGAGCCACCCCGCCCAGCATCTTCTGGGCGCCGCGCACGTCGTCGAGCGTGACCGCGGGAAGACGGCGGGGCAAGGAGTCAGACGTGCTGTAGCTCATGACTGAAGTCTCGCAGCTCACGGCGGGCGTGACGCGTCGTGTTCATACCGCGATACCGGATTGAACACGGCTGGTACGGCACGCGCTTTCGCCGCGTACTCTGTGCCCCAATCCTGTGCAATCCCCCACCCACGCATGAAGTGAGCCTCCGGCCATGCCCACACCACAAGAAACGATGGACATGTCGACCGCCGGCGATTCCGGCCTCCTCGAAACCCTGCAGCACGAGGTGGCGGTCTTCGCCCGTCGCGCCGAACAGACCCGGCTGGGCGGGGTCGGGCAGGTGCGCAACTCGATGGACCGAGCCGCGTACCTGCTCCTGAACCGGCTCGACAAGGAAGGCCCGATGGGCGTCAAGGCGCTCGCCGCGAGCATGGGGATCGATTCCTCGACGGTGACCCGTCAGGTGGCCCCGCTGGTCGACACGGGCCTGGTCAAGCGGACCTCGCACCCCGAGGACGGCCGGGCCGTCGTGCTGCAGCTGTCGCCGCGCGGGCTCGCGCGGCTCGACGAAGTGCGCACGTCGCGGCGTGCGTTGATGGCCGAGCTGACGGAGGACTGGGAGCCGCGGGAGCGCGAGCAGTTCTGCGCGCTGCTGACGCGCTTCAACTCGGCGCTGTCCGCCCGCCAGTCGGGGCAGCCGGCGCCCGGCGCCGCTTCCTGAGCCGGTCCCGGGCCGTTCCTGAGCCGGTCCTGAGGCGCTCCTGGAGAGATCCGGAGCGAAACCGCGGCTCCTGCCTCTTGACCAAGGGGTCGCGGTCGGAATCAGATGAAGCGTGCGCGATCGGCAGGCGTTCAGGAACGCTCGCCGGGCCCGTGAGTTCGAGTCGTTCGTCGCGGGCGCGGCCGGGCGGCTGCTGCATGCCGCGACACTGCTGACCGCCGAGCCCCCGGACGACCATCCCCGGGCGCTGAAGCTGCTCACGGCCGCGCTCGCCCGCACCTACGCCTCCTGGGACCGGCTGCGCGGCGAGGACCCCTACGACTGCGCCCGCAAGGAGCTGGCCGTCCGCTTCGCGCACGGCGCCTGGCACCAGCACCGCGGGCACGGCGGCGCCCTGGCTCACGTACCCCCGCAGGAGCGGCTCGTGCTCGTGCTGCGACTGTTCGAGGGCGTCGGCGAGGAGCAGGTGGCGGCCCTGCTCGGGCTGCCCGCGGAGCGCGTGCGGTCCCTGCACGCGCGGGCGATGACGCTCGTGCTGCATCCGCCGCGCGGGGCCGCGCCGGCCCCTTCACTGGGAGGGACGGCCTCGGCATGAACCGGCTGCAGCGCAAGGAGGACTCCGTGCGCGCCGTGCTCGACGCGGCGCAGCCGTCCGCCGTGCCCGCCGAGCTGTGCGCGGACGCGATGCGGCGGGGCGGGCGGATGCTGCGGCGGCGGACGGTGGTGCGGCGGCTCATGTGGGTGCTGCTGCTCGCGGCCGCCGTCGCGTTCGTCGTCTGGGCCGTGTCCGCGCACCCGTGGGTGGAGCCGCCGTCCGAGACGACTCCACCGCTGACGGGGCTGTAGGAGGGCTACTTCCCCAGGGCCTGCTGGAGGTCGGCGAGGAGGTCGTCGGCCGACTCGATGCCCACCGAGAGGCGGACCAGGTCGGCGGGGACCTCCAGGGCCGAGCCCGCGGTCGAGGCGTGGGTCATGCGGCCCGGGTGCTCGATCAGGGACTCGACGCCGCCCAGGGACTCGCCGAGCGTGAACAGCCTGGCCCGGTTGCAGACCTCCACGGCCGCCTGCTCGCCGCCCTCGACGCGGAACGAGACCATGCCGCCGAACGCCTTCATCTGCTTCGCGGCGATCTCGTGGCCCGGGTGCTCGGGCAGGCCCGGGTAGAGGACCTGCGTCACGCGCGGGTGGCGGGTGAGCATGTCGGCGACGCGGGTCGCGTTCTCGCTGTGCCGGTCCATGCGGACGGGCAGCGTCTTGATGCCGCGCAGCACCAGCCAGGAGTCGAAGGGGCCGGCGACGGCGCCCATCGCGTTCTGGTGGTAGGCGAGGTCGTCGCCGAGGGCGCTGTCGGCCACGATCAGCGCACCGCCGACCACGTCCGAGTGGCCGCCCATGTACTTCGTCAGGGAGTGCACGACGACGTCCGCGCCGAACGCGAGCGGCTGCTGGAGGTAGGGGCTCGCGAAGGTGTTGTCGACGACGAGCTTGGCGCCCGCCTCGTGGGCCACCTGGGCGACCGCGGCGATGTCGGTGATGCCGAGCAGCGGGTTCGAGGGGGTCTCGACCCAGACGGCCTTGGTCTTCGGGGTGATCGCGGCGCGGACGGCGTCCACGTCGCCGGTGTCCGCGACGGACCACTCCACGCCCCAGCGCGAGACGACCTTGTCGAACAGGCGGAACGTGCCGCCGTACGCGTCGTTCGGGATCACGACGTGGTCGCCGGGGCTGAGCAGGGTGCGCAGGAGGCAGTCCTCGGCGGCGAGCCCCGACGCGAAGGCGAGGCCGCGGCGGCCTCCCTCGATGGCGGCGAGGTTCTCCTCGAGGGCGGTACGGGTCGGGTTGGCGCTGCGGCTGTACTCGTAGCCGCCGCGCAGACCGCCCACGCCGTCCTGCTTGTACGTGGAGACCTGGTAGATCGGGGGGACGACGGCGCCGGTCACGGGGTCTGCCGTGTTGCCGGCGTGGATGGCGGTGGTCTCGAATCCGCGCGGGGCGCTGCCGCTGTGGTTGTGCGTATCGCTCATGAGGCCCGAGCGTAGGCGCTCCGCGCGGTGCGTGGCGGTCTTCCGGCAGTTGCACTCCGCCGGTTCGTCACCGGGGGGTGTCGGGTGGGTAGGCGCCCCTGCGGCGCGGAGGGGGTCGGGGGTGCGGGCACGGGTGCCCGCCGCCCTGGGCTGTCACGCGGTGCCTGCGGGCCCGCCCCGGCGCGGGGCGCGTCCTGCGTACGGATAGGGTGCCCGCCGCCTTGAGCGGTCCCGCGGCCCCGGGTACGTGTTTCGACGGGGCTCGGCCGTAGGGGCCGAGGCCCCTCGCCGAGTGCAGCGCCATCGTGGCTGGTCGCGCAGTTCCCCGCGCCCCTGACGGGGCGCTCCTGCCCCCCCCCCACGCCATCGTCGGGCTCAGCCGTAGGAGCCGAAGACCATCGCCGGGGCGCCGTCGTGACTGGTCGCGCCCACGCGGCGGAGCCGCATGTCGACACAGCCCCGCGCCCCTCATGGGGCGCTCCTTCCCTGTTCCCCTGACAGGGCGATCCTGGCCAGTGAGCGGGGGCGGGTTAGCTTGTAGGTATGGGAATTCTCTGGGTGCTCATGGCCGTGCTGATGATCGCCTGGGTCGTGATGCTGCGGCGGCGGGGCGGGGTGCGGCTGGTGTCGCCGGGGTCGCCGGACGCCGCCGATCCGGCGGACTACGGCTTCGTGCGGCAGGAAGAGCTGGACGTACGGCTGCCGGGGCCGGACCAGGACCTGCTCGACGTGATGAGCGTCGTGCAGCGCAACCAGGACTTCACCGCGGCCGCGCAGCTCCTCGCCGGTACGGGCAAGGAGACCGAGGCCCGCTGGGAGCGGGTGCAGGCGATCGCGGGCGCGGCCGCGCTGGAGGCGCAGCAGACGCCGCGGCTCGGCGCGGGCTGGCTGCAGGCGTGGCGGGCGCAGAAGCCGAAGGACGCGGGCGGCGCGCAGGTGTTCGCGGAGTTCCTGGTGCAGCAGGCGTGGCGCGGCGGCGGTACGCCCGACGAGCAGCGGATCGTGCTGGAGGAGGCGCGGGCCGCGTGCGAGCAGGCCGCGCTCCTGGCCCCCGGCGACCCGGTCCCGCACATCACGCACCTCGCGGTGGCCCGCGGCCTCGGCTACTCCCGGCAGGAGTTCGAGCAGCTGTGGCTGAAGATCCTGGACACGGCGCCGGGGCACATGGGCGCGCACCTGGCGGGCCTGCGGTACTGGACGGAGAAGTGGCACGGCTCGCGCGAGGAGGCGTTCGCGTTCGCCGAGGCCGCCGCGGCGCGCGCCCCGCGCGGTTCGCTGCTCGCGGCGCTGCCGCTGTTCGCGCTGTACGAGCACCTGCCCGAGATCACGATGGTGCGGAACTTCTACGAGAGCGAGGTCGTGACGAAGGCGCTGCACGGCGCCATGTTCGCGGTCTCGCAGGCCCGCGCGGACGACCCGATGCTCGCGCACGTGCGGCATCTGCTGGTGTTCTTCCTGGTCCGCACGGAGCACTGGGGCGAGGCGATGGAGCAGCTGCTGCGGGTCGACGGGCACGTGGGCGCGATCCCGTGGACGACGGAGCCCGATCCGGCGGCCTCGTACGCGGTGTACCGGGCGCTGGCGGTGGCGGGTTACGAGGCGAACGGCGGCAGCCCGGCGACGCTCCCGCACTGACCGGCACCGATGGTTCATCCCGCTCCACCGGCCCGCGGCGCAATCCTGTTGATCAGGGTGCCGCGGGCTGTGTCATACTCCCGTTCCCCCCACTCACGCACCATTCACATCACCAGTCCCACCTGGTGTTTTCTCGTCTTCCCGTGGGGGGAACCGCCCGATGGGCTCAACTCTGCGTGCCGTGCGCGCCCTTGTCCTGCTGCTCGGCTTCTATCTCGTCGGCCTCGTACTGCTCGGCGCGCTCGGCGCCCTGGACTGGTGGATCATCGGCGGCGGGCACGGCGGCGCGGCGCTGAAGATCGTCGTGGTCAGCGTGATCGTGGCGATCCCGATCGTGCAGGGCATGTTCGCGGTGCGCAGCCCGCGCTTCGAACCGCCCGCCGACGGACTGCGCGTCGACGAGCACCAGGAACCGCGCCTGTGGGCGACGGTGCGGCGGCTCGCCGAGGAGACCGGCACCCGCGCCCCCGGCGAGATCTACCTCGTGCCGCGCGTGAACGCGGCGGTGTACGAGGAGTCGCGGCTGCTCGGGCTGTTCCCGGGCCGGCGCGTCCTGCTGATCGGCGCCCCGCTGCTCACCGGTCTCGACGAGGCCCAGCTCATCGGCGTGCTGGCCCACGAGTTCGGCCACTACTCGCACTCCGACACCCGGCTCGGCGCGATCAGCCGGCGCGGCTTCGAGCAGATCTCCCGGACCGTCGGCACGCTCCTGGAGCGCTCCGCCGCGAAGCAGGCCGGTGAGCGCGAGAAGGCCGAGGCCAAGGAGGCGAAGCGGGTCGCGAAGGGCAAGAAGGCGCGGGAGGTGAGCGCCGGTTCGGCGGGCATCACCTTCCGTCTCGCCGCGCGGCCCTTCATCTGGTACGGGCAGTTCTACGTGCGGGTGATGCGCGGGACGATGCGGCGTCAGGAGTACGCCGCCGATCTGGCCGCCGCCCGGATCGCGGGCCGGGACGCGACGGCTTCGGCGCTGCGCGAGATCCCGGTCCTGGACTCGGCGTTCGACTTCTACATGGACGCGTACGCGACGCTCGGCGCGCAGGCGGGGCTGCTGCCGCCGCACGGCGAGGTCTACGGCGGCCTGGGCCGTCTGCTCGACGCCCGCTCCCACGAACTCGACGTACTGCGCGGCGAGTTGCCGGACGAGGAGCCGTCCCCGTACGACACCCATCCGCCGATCGCGGACCGCGTGGCCCGCATCGAGGCCCTGCCCGACGACGGGCGCCGCGCGCACACGGCTGGCCCGGCGCTGGGTCTGCTGGCGGACCCGGCGGCCGCGTTCGCCGCGCTGGAACAGGCGTCGCTGACCCCTCGGGCACTCGGTCTGCGCCGGGCCGAGGACTGGCCGCACCTCGTGCACGAGGCGATGGCGTCGTACACCGACGCCTCGGCGGAGCCGCTGCGCCAGGCGGTGCGGAAGGCGACCGGCGGCGACGGCTCCCTCGCGTCCGTGCTCGCGGCGATCGAGGCGGGCGCGCTGTGGCAGCTCGCGGAGCAACTGCCCAAGTCGCAGGAGGCGGCGTCGGCGACGGGCCGCGCGGCCCGCGAGTTCGCCCGCCCCCGCCTGCACGCGATGCTCCGCGACCTGCTCGTCACGGAGCTGATCGCCTCCGGCGCGGCCCGGTTCGAACTGTCCTGGACCGGCCCGGCGACGCTTCACCTCCCGGAGGGGCAGGGGGCTCGGCTGCAGCCCGCACTGGAGGCGGCAGTGGCGGACGTCCCGAACACGTCGGGTGTACGGGACCTCTTGGCCACGCAGGCGACCGTGTAGCGGGTGCGGGCCGGTGGGGGCTGGTCGCGCAGTTCCCCGCGCCCCCGAAATGCACGCCCTTCGGGCGGCATTTCCCCGATGAAGGCTGAACGGCGAAGCCGTTCGCCTTCAGGGGCGCGGGGCTGTGACATCTGCGGC
>NZ_JBHYTK010000115.1:0-26195 GCF_042749255.1 Streptomyces sp. NPDC059524
GTTCCCCGCGCCCCTGGTGAGGCTGCGCCTCATCGGGGAAATGCGACCCGAAGGGTCTGCATTTCAGGGGCGCGGGGAACTGCGCGACCAGCCCCCACCGGGCCGCACCCGGCCATGAGACAACACCCCGCAGACGCGATTCCGTGACCCCGAGAGGACACCCCATGCTCACGCCGGAGGCAACCGCCCGGCTGGCCACCGCCAACATCACGCGCGAGTACCCCAACTTCCCGGCCCATCTGGTCGCGGCCCCCACGGAGGACACCACCCCCCGCACCCTCCACCCCGCCTTCTACGGCGCCTACGACTGGCACTCGGCCGTGCACATGCACTGGCTCCTCGTCCGCCTCCACACCAGGGACGAACTCCCCGCCGGCACCGACCTGAGCGTCCTCGACGCCCACCTGACCCCCGAGCACCTCCGGACCGAGGCCGACTACCTCCTCGCGCACCCCGGGTTCGAGCGCCCCTACGGCTGGGCCTGGCTGACCGCGCTCGCCGCCGAGTGCCGCGGCACCCGCTGGGCGGACGCGTTCGCCCCGGCCGTCACCGCCGTGGAGCGGCTCCTCACGGACTGGCTCGGCAAGGCCACGTACCCCGTGCGGCACGGCATCCACACCAACAGCGCGTTCTCGCTCGGCCTGATCCTCGACACCGGCGCGGCCGCGGGCCTCGCCGACGCCACCCTGGAGGCCGTACGGGACCGGCTGCGCGACTGGTTCGCCGGGGACCACGACGCGCCGGCCCACTGGGAGCCCTCGGGCCAGGACTTCCTGTCGCCCGCGCTGAGCGAGGCGGACGCGATGCGCCGGGTGCTCGGGCCCGCCGAGTTCGCCGCGTGGTTCGACCGGTTCCTGCCGGGGCTCGGCGCGGGCGCGCCCTGCCCGCTGCTCGACGTACCCGTGGTCTCCGACCCCACCGACCCGCACATCGGCCATCTGCTCGGCCTTGCCCTGTCCCGCGCCGCCGCCCTGCGCGGCATCGCGGCGGCGCTGCCCGAGGGGAAGGCCCGCGCCCGGCTCGCCGAGGCCGCCGACGCCCACCTCGCCGCGGGCCTGCCCGCCGTCGAGCGCGGCGACTTCGCGACGGACCACTGGCTGGCCACGTTCGCCGAACTGGCCAGGGACCGAAACGCCGAGACGTCTGAAAACCGGGACATCTGACCGCATCGTGAGACCACGGCCCGGGCCCGGCCGGGGCTGTGGCAGACTGCCGCCGTGCTCTCGTTCGCCATGATTATTGGCAGCAGGCGCGCCGGTCCGCAGTGACCGCCTCGTACGACCCGGTACGGGCGGACACCGTCGTCCTCGACCCGCGCGCAGACCTCTCGCACCCGCGAGAGGTTTTTCTGTTTCTGGCCCACACCCAGCCAGGCGGAGAGCGCGAGGGATCATAGATGGACGGTGGAGCCGGTCATTCCGGTAGACCGAGATCCCATACAGGAGCCAGATCAGCATGAGCAGCAGCCCGAGCGAACACGCCGGCGAGTCCGCCGGTGAACTCGACGATTCCTTCCACGTCTTCGACACGACGCTGCGCGACGGCGCGCAGCGCGAGGGCATCAACCTCACCGTCGCGGACAAGCTGACCATCGCGCGACACCTGGACGACTTCGGTGTGGGCTTCATCGAGGGCGGCTGGCCGGGTGCCAACCCGCGGGACACGGAGTTCTTCGCCCGCGCCCGGAAAGAGATCACGTTCAAGCACGCCCAGCTCGTCGCCTTCGGCTCCACCCGGCGCGCGAACGCCAAGGCGAGCGAGGACCCCCAGGTGCGGGCCCTCCTCGAGTCCGGCGCCCCGGTGATCACGCTCGTCGCCAAGTCGCACGACCGGCACGTCGAGCTGGCCCTGCGCACCACGCTGGAAGAGAACCTGGAGATGGTCCGCGACACCGTCTCCTACCTCGTCGAGCAGGGCCGCCGCGTCTTCGTCGACTGCGAGCACTTCTTCGACGGCTACCGCGCCAACGCCGAGTACGCCAAGTCCGTCGTACGGGTCGCCCACGAGGCCGGCGCGGCCGTCGTCGTCCTGTGCGACACCAACGGCGGCATGCTGCCCGCCCAGGTCCAGGCGATCACCCACACCGTCCTCGACGACACCGGCGCCCGCCTCGGCATCCACGCCCAGGACGACACCGGCTGCGCCGTCGCCAACACGCTGGCCGCCGTCGACGCCGGCGCCACCCACGTGCAGTGCACCGCCAACGGCTACGGCGAGCGGGTCGGCAACTCCAACCTCTTCCCGGTCGTCGCCGCCCTGGAGCTCAAGTACGGCAAGAAGGTCCTGCCCGAGGGCGCGCTGCGCGAGATGACCCGGATCTCGCACGCCATCGCCGAGGTCGTGAACCTCACCCCCTCCACGCACCAGCCCTACGTCGGCGTCTCCGCGTTCGCCCACAAGGCCGGGCTCCACGCCTCCGCGATCAAGGTCGACCCGGACCTCTACCAGCACATCGACCCCGAGCTGGTCGGCAACCGCATCCGCATGCTCGTCTCCGACATGGCCGGGCGCGCCTCCATCGAGCTCAAGGGCAAGGAGCTCGGCGTCGACATCTCCGACGACCGCGAGCTCGTCGGCCGCGTCGTCGAGCGCGTCAAGGAGCGCGAGCTCCAGGGCTACACGTACGAGGCCGCCGACGCCTCCTTCGAACTGCTGCTGCGCGAGGAGGCCGAGGGCCGGGCCCGCCGCTACTTCCGTGTCGAGTCCTGGCGCGCCATCGTCGAGGACCGCCCCGACGGCAGCCACGCCAACGAGGCGACCGTGAAGCTGTGGGCCAAGGGCGAGCGCATCGTCGCCACCGCCGAGGGCAACGGCCCGGTCAACGCCCTGGACCGCGCCCTGCGCGTCGGCCTGGAGCGCATCTACCCGCAGCTCGCCAAGCTGGAGCTCGTGGACTACAAGGTCCGCATCCTGGAGGGCAAGCACGGCACCGAGTCCACGACCCGCGTCCTGATCACCACCACGGACGGCGCCGGCGAGTGGTCCACGGTCGGCGTCGCCGACAACGTGATCGCCGCCTCGTGGGGCTCCCTGGAGGACGCGTACACGTACGGTCTGCTGCGCGCCGGCGTCGAGCCCGTCGAGTAGTCGCACCGGCTGTCGCACAGGCGTCGGGGCCTCAGCCCTCGCACGTGGCCCGATTGGGTTAGCGTCGAGGTATGAGGCCCTTCGCAGCGGCCCTCGCCGCCACCTTCCTCGCCCTCGGGGCGACGCTCGCCGTGGCGCCCACGGCGACCGCAGCGAGCGACGTCTCCACGGTGGCCGACGCCCTGGAGAAGGGGCCCGTCTACGTGGACCCGGCCGCCGCCGGCACCCTGAGCAAGGCCGACGTCGACCGGCTGACCACCCGGATCAAGGACGCCGACAAGCCGGTGATGGTGGCCGTGCTGCCCGCCGGCTTCCCGAAGCAGGACCTGTTCACGGACCTGCGCACGAAGACCGGGATCGTCGGCGTGTACGGGGTCCGGCTCGGCGGCGCCTTCGACGCCCGCGCCGACCACCAGGTCATGTCGAACCAGGCGGTACGGAACCTGACCGGGAGCGTGCAGGGCGAGCCGGTCGCCCGGCAGCTGGACGACTTCGTGGACGGCGCCGTCCGCACCGCCACCGGATCCGCGCCCGACTCCTGGGCCGCGGGCGGGGACGACGGGATGTCGGCCGGGGCCCTGATCGGCGTCGGCGCGGTCGTCGTGGCCGGCGGCGCGGGCGTCTACGCGGTGACCCGGCGCAACCGCAGGCGCCGCGAGCAGGAGCGCCGCGAGGCCCTGGACAAGCTCCGGGTCGTCGTCGACGAGGACATCACGGCCTTCGGCGAGGAACTGGACCGGCTCGACTTCCACCCGGCCGAGGCGGGCGCCGACGACGCGATGCGCGCCGACTACGAGCGCGGCCTGGACGCGTACGAGAAGGCCAAGCAGTTCATGGCCGCCGCCCAGCGCCCCGAGGACGTGCGCGCGGTGACCCAGACCCTGGAGGACGGCCGGTTCTCGCTCGCCCAGCTCGCCGCCCGCCGTGAGGGCCGCCCGCTGCCCGAGCGCCGCGTCCCCTGCTTCTTCGACCCGCGCCACGGCCCCTCCGTCACCGACGCCGAGTGGACCCCGCCCGGCGGCTCGCCCCGCGACGTCCCGGTCTGCGCCGCCGACGCGGCCCGTCTCGCCGACGGCGCCGAACCCCTGGTCCGCACCGTCGACGCGGGCACCGGCGAGCGCCGCCCCTACTACGACGCGGGCCCGGCCTACGGCCCCTGGGCCGGCGGCTACTTCGGCGGCGGCATGCTCCCCGGCCTCCTCGTCGGCACGATGCTCGGCTCGATGATGGCCAGCCCCGCCTACGCGGCCGACTACGGCTCCGGCTACGGCGACTTCGACCCGGCCGCCGGCGGCGACTACTCAGGAGCCGACTTCTCCTCCGGCGACTTCGGAGACTTCGGAGGCGGCGGCGACTTCGGGGGCGGCGGGGACTTCGGCGGGGGCGGCGACTTCGGCGGCGGCTTCTGAACCACCGGCCCGCGCATCCGCCTTCGGGATCTGCGACCCCGGTCCGTACATCCATCGCGACAGCGCCACCCGCACCCGTACGGCCCGACGCACCCGGCGTCGTACCCCCTGTTCGTCCTCGGCCGGAGGCGGCTCCAGCGGGGCGGGCTGGTCGTGGTGGGTCAGGCGGAAGCGTTCCGACGGGGAGAGCGGCTCGTGGAGTTCGACGTACTCGCCGTGCGGAAGGCGCCGGACGCGGCCGGTCTCGCGGCCGTGCTCGACCTTGTCGCGGTCGCGGCGCTGGAGTCCCAGGCAGATCCGCTTCGTGACGACGAAGGCGAGCACCGGGCCGGCGAGCAGGAGGACGCGCGCGGTCCAGGTGATGGCGTTCACCGAGAGGTGGAAGTGCGTGGCCCACAGGTCGTTGCCGCCGGCGGCGAGCGCCACCAGGAAGCCGGTCAGCCAGGCCACGCCCAGGCCCGTGCGGACCGGACGGTTCCGGGGCCGGTCCAGGAGATGGTGCTCGCGCCGGTCGCCGGTGATCCACGCCTCGAAGAACGGATAGGCCCCGATCAGGACCAGCCACAGCGGGAAGGCGAGCAGCGGGATCAGGATGCCGAGGACCAGTGTGTGACCGCCCACGGTGACCTCCCAGCCGGGCATCACCCGGACCAGGCCCTCCGCGAAGCCGAGGTACCAGTCGGGCTGCGCGCCCGTGGACACCTGGTCGGGTCGGTAGGGGCCGTACAACCAGACCGGGTTGACCGAGGCGACCGCCGCGATCAGCGCCACGACGCCGAACACGAGGAAGAAGAAGCCGCCCGCCTTCGCCACGTAGACGGGGAAGAACGGCTGGCCCACGACGTTCTGTTCGGTCTTTCCGGGGCCCGCGAACTGGGTGTGCTTGTGGTAGAAGACCAGGATCAGGTGGAGGACGACGAGCGCCGCCATGACGCCCGGCAGCAGCAGGACGTGGATCGAGTAGAAGCGGGCCACGATGTCGTGCCCGGGGAACTCGCCGCCGAAGAGGAAGAACGACAGATACGTGCCGACGACCGGCACGGACAGGGTCATCCCCTCGATGAGCCGCATCCCGGCGCCGGACAGCAGGTCGTCCGGCAGCGAGTAGCCGAGCAGTCCCTCGAACAGCGCGAGGAACAGCAGCAGCCAGCCGAACACCCAGTTGACCTCGCGCGGCTTGCGGAACGAGCCGGTGAAGAAGTGCCGCATCATGTGCACGAACATCGCCGCGACGAAGATCAGCGCCGCCCAGTGGTGGATCTGCCGGATCAGCAGCCCGCCCCGCACGTCGAAGCTGATGTCCAGGGTGGAGGAGTACGCCTCCGACATCCGGATGCCGTTCAGCGGCACGTAACTGCCGTGGTACTCCACCTCGTTCATGGACGGGTGGAAGAAGAGGGTCAGATAGACGCCGGTGAGGATCAGGACGACGAAGGTGTAGAGGCAGATCTCGCCCAGCATGAAGGACCAGTGGTCGGGAAAGATCTTCCGCAGGTACTTCCGCCCGAGGCCGTACACCCCGAGTCTGCCGTCCGCCCAGTCGGCGATCCGCTCGCCCGCCCCCGCGTCCCGGACGGTGTTCCTCGTCGTGCTCCCTGTCCTGCTCCCCGTAGTGCTCTCCGTCATGAAGCGCGCCTCCCGTGAGTGCTCACTACGGGGACCGGTGGCGGCCCCCGATTCGTGACATCACGGCGCGCTGTGTGACCCGGTTCACACGGTGGGCCGCCAGGTGTAGCGGACGTCGGGCTCCCGCTCCTCGTTGCGCGCGCCGTCCGTCCACTCGGCGGCCACGAAGCCGTGCCGCTCGTAGAAGCCCCGGGCCCGCGCGTTCACCTGGAACGTCCACAGGTCGAGCCCGTCCGGGCGCCGCTCCTTGGCCAGCGCGAGCAGCCGTCCGCCGAGCCCGCGCCCCTGCCGGTCCGGGTCCACGTACAGCTGGTCGAGCTCGCCGCCGTCGAGCACCAGCAGGCCCGTCACCGCGCCGTCCTCCTCGACGGCCACCCATGTCTCGTGATGTGGCACGACGACGTGCGTGAACCAGCCGCGCACCCCGTCGTCGTCGTGCGCGCGCCGCACGGTTGGCAGCGCGGCGGCGAAGGAGCGCAGCCAGACCTCGGCAGCGGGGAGCGCGTCGGCCGGTTCGGCGCGGCGCAGGGTCGTCGTCTCGGGGTGCAAGCGGGTCCTCCTGGTGGACATGCGGGTTCAGGTGCGATTGAGGGTGCGGGTCACGCCCGCGACGACGGCCGTGGTCAGGATCCAGCCGATCGCGATCATGCCGTACGCCAGGTTCTGCACCCAGGGCCGGTCCCAGTGCCACACGTCCCGCTGCCCCAGTCCGCCGACCGGGATCAGCAGGTCCAGTGCGTACGCGACGGGCTGGAACGGCGGGCCCTCGCCGGGCTTGTTCGGTACGGGGGTGTGGGCGCGGAAGACGAGGGAGCCGAGCAGGGTGAGCAGGGCCAGCCAGATCCCGGCCAGCCACGGGCGGTAGCCGTAGCCGACCGTGGCGTCGAGCAGCCCGCCCCAGATCCGTCCGGCGGGCGCCAGCGTCGCGCGCCGCCGCCGCTCCCGCACCAGCAGCACGCGGCGGGCCTCGTCCTCGTGGCCCAATCTCCGGTAGTGGGCGGCCAGTTGCTCGTACGGCTGCGGGACGTACTCCGGCTGGAGGTGCAGCCAGGTCAGGCGGTGGGCGCAGTCCTCGCGCTGAGTGGTCGCCGTCGGCTCCAGCCAGTCGTACGTGAGCCCGTCCAGGTACAGCGGGCCGAGCCAGGTGCGGGGGCGGTCCTGGAGGCGGGTCGCCCGTGCGTTGCGCAGGTTCACGGCGCCCGCCGCCGGCCGGGCCAGACGCAGGTCGAGCGCTTCCATCTGGGCGCCGACGCACATCAACGACGCGCCGGCGCCCAGGAGTTCGGCCTCGTGGAACGAGAGCAGGTCGTCGATGCGCGCCCCGCGCAGCCGGATCCGCCCGTCGGCGCGGAACCCCTGGTTCATGCGGACCGTCGACGCCCGCAGCGAGTCCCCGAGGAACGCGATCCCGTCCGGGTCCGGCATGACGATCCGCGCCCCGTGCATCCACAGGCCGCCGGGGATCTCGGCGCCGGGCAGCGCGATCCGCCCGTGCGCGAGGAACCCGTCCTCGCAGAACACCCCGCCCTGCATCACGAGCCCGCCCCCGTTCAGGGCGAGTCCCTCCGGCGACACGAGATGCGCGCGGTCGAGCCGCAGTCCGCCCGCGATGTGCGCGTGCACCAGGTTCACGGCGCCGCGCCGGTCGCCGCCGTCGATCGTGGATCCCCGCAGGTCGAGCCGGCCCGCGATCTGGGCCGTCGGCGCGTGGAAGCGCGGAAGCGTGCACTCCGTGACCGTGAACGCGAGGGTGCTCGCGCCCTCCAGCGTCAGCGGCCCCTCGAACCGGCACCCCTCGAAGCGGACGAGCCGCCTGATCTCCGCGCCGTCCAGCGCCAGGGCGCCCTCGACGAGGGCGCCGCTCAGTATGTAGGGCTCGGATCCCGCCTCCGGATCGAGGACGGCCCGCCGCACCTCGGCGGCGGTGATGATCGGTTCGGGCACGGGCCGCAGCATCCCATGTCCCGCCCCCTCGCACCCGGCGGTGGCGTGAACCTTCCGTCCGCGGGCCGGCGAAACGCCCCGACTTCCCGCCGCTCATCACCACAAGTCGGACTCCGTCGCGAAACGATCAGGTCATCTCTCTAAAGCGATCGCATTGAGTGCATGAATGCTCACGGGCTGGCAATGATCGTCGTGGCGTTCACACGCTGCACACCAATCACATCCGTTACACACACGAACGAGATGGAGGAACGGTCGATGGAGAAGAAGACCGAGATCGCGAAGAAGGGCTACGTCGCTCCGGCGATGGTCAAGCAGGGCGACTTCACCAAGGTGACCGCCGGCTACTTCGTCGGCCCCTACAAGGAGTGGATCGTCCGCCGCATCGTCTGACCCGCCGGTGTGACACCCCGCCGCCGACCGAGCAGGACCGCCGCCCAGGAGAGGTGAAGATGCCGCCCGCCCGCCCCGTACAGCCGCCCCACGCGCGCGACTGCTTCGTCGTCCTCCCGGACACCCCGGAGGGACAGGCGACGGCCGGGCGACTGACGGCGTCCGCCACCGCTCCCGGCGGCAGCCACGCACCGTCGGCGGACGACGACGTGGCCTGGCAGGTGTTCCCGTATCCCTCGGGCCGCCCCTGGGTCATCGTCCGCTCCCGGCTGCGTCGCGTCAGCGGCGCGGTGCGGGGAGCGGACGCCGTCCTCGTCATCGGCCCCGCCCCCGTCGAAGGACTCGCCGAGGAGCTCCGCGCGGGCCGCGACGGCGCGGGACTTCACCACCGCCTGGCCCGCCGCCTGCCCGGCGTGCACCACGTCATCTCCCGTACGGGGGACGAGACATGGGTGCGCGGCACCGCGTCCGGACTGCGCCGGATCCACGCGACCGACGGGCCCTTCCCGCTAGTCTCGGACCGGCCCGCCGTGCTCGCCCACCTCACCGGCGCCGGACTCGACGACACCGCGCTCGCCCTGCGCCTCCTCGACTTCCTGCCCCACCCGCTCAGCGCCCGGCCCGTCTGGCGCGGCCTCACCGAGATCGACCCCGCGCACGCCCTCGTGCTCCGCGCCGACGGCACCCGCGCCACCCGGCGCTGGTGGCACGCGCCGGAAGCCGAACTGCCCATGGCCGAAGGCGCCGCGCGCCTCGGTGACGCGCTCGACCGCTCCGTACGCGCCCATGTGTCCGGCCGCGCCCGCGTCAGCTGCGAACTCTCCGGCGGCTTCGACTCGACCTCTCTCGCGTTCCTCACCCGGCGCGCGGGACCGGCCCACCTGTCCCTGCTGACCGTCGCCTCCCGCGAGAGTCACGCCGAGGACGAGACCTGGGCCCTGCGCGCCGTCGAACTCGCCCGAGCCGAGCGGCCCGACGGCCTCTCCCACGAGATCGTCCCCGGTGACGAGGTGCCCCTCTTCTACGCGGGCGTCAGCGAACAACTCCCCGCCCCCGCCGCCCTCATGGGCGACGAGCCGCTGCCCGTCGCCCCCGCCCGGGCCCGCGCCCGGATGCTCCTCGGGCTCGCCGCGGCGCGCGGCTCCGAGTGCCACATCACCGGGTACGGCGGCGACGAACTGTTCATGGCGCTGCCGACGGTCGCCGGCGACCTGCTGCCCCGGCACCCGCTCGCCGCCTGGAACCGGATCGGCGCCGTACGCCACCAGCTGGGCTGGCCGCTCGCCGCGACCGCCCGCGCCCTCATCGGCCGCGGCTCCTTCCGCGCCTGGCTCGCCGACGCCGTCACCGACGACGTCCTGCCGACCTCCCGCACGCCCCAACTCACCTGGAGCGTGCGCCAGTCGCTGCCGCCCTGGCTCACCGACGACGCCCGCGACCTCGTCCGCGACGCCTTCCGCATTGCCGCCGCCGACGCCGAACCCCTCGCCCCGCGCCCCGGCCGCCACCTCGACCTCGACACCCTCCGCACGGGAGCCCGGCACTTCCAGGCCATGGAGGACTACGGGCTCGGCCTCGGGCTGCCCGTCGCCGCGCCCCTGTACGCCGACCACGTCGTCGAAGCCACCCTCGCCGTACGGCTCACCGACCGGATCGACCCCGCGCGCTACAAGCCGCTGCTCGCCGAGGCCGTGCGCGAGGCCGTGCCCGCTCCGCTGCTCGACCGCACCACCAAGGACCACATGAACAGCGACACCGTCCAGGGCCTGGTCCGGCACGCCGACGAGCTGCGCCGGCTGTGGGAGCCCGGCGCCTCGCGGCTCGCCGGACTCGGTCTCGTCGACCCGGCCCGGCTCGACGCGCTCGCCGCGGACCCGTACTCACCGCTGCACACCCGGTACTCGATCGACTCGACGGTCGCCTGCGAGATGTGGCTGCGCGCGACCGCGATCCCCTCCGCACACAGAGAGGCGCTCACCCCGTGAAACTCAGGGACGGCATCTCGGTCACCACGACCGACTTCGGGGGCGTGCTCCTCGACCAACGCTCGGGAACGTACTGGCAGTTGAACGAGTCCGGGACGCTCGTCGTCAGCGCGCTCGCCGAAGGACTCGGGGCGCCCGAGGTCGTCGACCGGCTCGTCGCGGAGTTCGACGTGGAGCGGGAGCGGGCCGAGGCGGACGTCGCCGCGCTGTCCCGGCAGCTCGTCGACGCGCGGATGGCGACGCCGTGAGCACCGAGATGACGATGCCCGGGGGAGGAGCGCGCGGGCTGCGGACCCGGGCCGTCGTCGGCGTCGCCCTGCTGGTGGCCCGGCTGCGGCCCGACCGCCTGCGCCGCGTCCTCACGTTCCTCAGCCGTGGGGCGCGGCCCGCGTCCCACGCCGCGGCGCTCGCCGCGTACGAGTCCGTCGTGACGACGAGCCGGCGGTGCGCGGGGTGGTACGGGTGCCTGCCGCGCTCGGTCGCCGTCGCCCTGCTGTGCCGTCTGTCGGGGACGTGGCCGGTGTGGCACGCGGGTGTCCGCGCGGCCCCGCCCTTCGCTCCGCACGCCTGGATCGAGGCCGAGGCCCGACTCGTCGGCGAGGCCGCGACCTTGGACGAGTACCGCCCCCTGATGTCGGTGGCCCCCAGCTCCCGCTGATCCCAGGGGGGCGCACGAAGTGCGCCTTCAGGGGCGCGGGGCCGCAACGATCAGCGGCTCCGCCGCGTGGGCGCGATCAGCCACGACGCACCGTCACCCACCCACGGACCAGAAGACCTATGGCGCGAGGAGACCGCAAACGTGCCCGCACCGTCCGCCCGCCTCCTCGCCTACGCCCGCCCCCACCTCCGCCCCCTCCTGACCGGAGGTCTCCTCGCGCTGGTCGGCGACGCCGCGGGCCTGGCCATCCCCCTGATGGCCAAGTACGCCGTCCAGGCCTTCGCGGAGGACCGGTCGGCGGCCCCCGCCCTGCTCCTGCTCACCCTGATCGTCGCGGCCGGCGCCGCACTGACCGCGACCGGCACGTACCTGATGGCCCGCACCGGCGAGAGCGTCGTGCTCGGAGCCAGGAAGCGCCTGGTCGCACGGATGCTGAGGCTCAAGGTCGCGGCCGTCGACCGGCTGACCCCCGGCGACCTCCTCACCCGGGCCACGAGCGACACGACCCTGCTGCGCACCGTCCTGTCCCGCAGCCTCGTCGAGTCCGCGACCGGCGCCCTCACCCTCCTCGGCACCGTGGTCTTCATGGGCGTCATGGACCTGGTGCTGCTCGGCGTGACCCTGCTCGTGCTGACCCTGATCGCGGCAGCGCTCGCGCTGCTGATGCCACGCATCCGCCGCGCGCAGACCCAGGCGCAGGAAGCGGTGGGGGAGATGGGGTCGGCGCTCGACCGGGCGTTGCAGTCGTTCCGCACGGTGAAGGCGAACGGCGCCGAGGAGCGCGAGGAGGCGGCCGTCACCGGGGCGGCCGGGCGGGCGTACGCCAAGGGCCTGACCGTGGCACGCTGGACCTCGGTGTCGGACGTGTCGACGCTGATGTCGGTGCAGCTCGCGTTCCTGTGCGTGATCGGCGTCGGCGGCGCCCGCGTCGCGTCGGGGGACCTGGACCTGTCGTCGCTGGTCGCGTTCCTGCTGTACCTGTTCTATCTCGTGGGCCCGCTCGGCCAGTTGGCGGAGGGCTGGGTCGGTCTGAACAGCGGTCTGGCGGCGCTCGGCCGCATCGCGGAGATCGAGGACCTGCCGGGCGAGACCACGACCGGCACCCGCCCCGCGGCGCACGCGGCCGTCAAGGCGCGCACCCGGCGCAAGGCGAAGCGCAAGGCCCGCGTCCCGCTGGACGTCACCTTCAAGGACGTGACCTTCGCCTACGACGAGGACCGCGCCCCCGCGCACGACGGCATCACCTTCCACGCCCCGGCCGGCGGCCTCACGGCTCTGGTCGGCCCGTCGGGCGCGGGCAAGTCGACGGTGTTCGCGCTCCTGGAACGGTTCTACGACCACGACGAGGGGACCCTCACGGTCGGCGGCCGCGACATCCGCGACTGGCCGCTCGGCACCCTGCGCGGCGCGCTCGGCTACGTGGAGCAGGACGCTCCCGTCCTCGCCGGCACCCTGCGCGACAATCTCCGCTACGCGGCCCAGGACGCGACGGAGGAAGAACTGGCGGACGCCGTGCGGCGCACGCGCCTCGGCGATCTCGTGGCCCGGCTCCCGGAAGGCCTGGACACAGCGGTGGGCCACCGGGGCGTGCTGCTCTCCGGCGGCGAGCGTCAGCGCGTGGCGATCGCGCGGGCCCTGCTGCGCCGCCCCCGGCTGCTGCTGCTCGACGAGGCGACCGCGAACCTGGACGCGGTCAACGAGCAGTACCTGCGGGAGGTCGTGCGCGACCTCGCCCCGGACACGACGGTCCTGGTGATCGCGCACCGGCTGTCCACGGTCGTGGACGCGGACCGGATCGTCGTCCTGGACGGCGGCCGGGTGCGGGCCCAGGGGACCCATGCCGAACTCGTCGAGAAGGACGCGTTGTACGGGGAGTTGGCGGCCACGCAACTCGTGGCCGCCTCAACTCACTGAAACCGCGGGACTCAGGCGTTCTTGATGGCCGAGATGTCGAAGTTCAGCTTGATCTTGTCCGAGACGAGGACGCCACCGGTCTCCAGCGCCGCGTTCCAGGTCAGACCCCACTCGGAGCGCAGGATCGTGGCCTTGCCCTCGAAGCCGACGCGCTCGTTGCCGAACGGGTCCTTCGCCACGCCGTTGAACTCGAGGTCGATGGTGAGCGGCTTGGTGGTGCCGAGGAGCGAGAGCTCGCCAGTGATGCGGTAGTCGTCGCCGCCCAGGGACTCGGCGGAGGTCGAGCGGAACGTCATCGTCGGGAACTCGTCCGTCTTGAAGAAGTCGGAGCTCTTCAGGTGACCGTCACGGTCAGCGTTGCCGGTCTCGATGCTCTCCATCTGCACGTCGAAGGAGGCCGTGGACTTGGACGGGTCCGAGCCGTCCAGGTGGAGCGAGCCCGTGAAGTCGGTGAAGCTGCCCTTCACGTTCGTCACCATGGCGTGGCGCGCGACGAAGCCCAGCGTGGTGTGGGACGGGTCGACCGTGTAGTCGCCGGTCAGCGCGGCGAGGTCCGGGCCGGCCGAGGTGGCGGCAGCGGCGGGGGTGGCGGTGGTCTCGTTCTTGCGGCCGAAGATGCCCATGACGTGCTCCTTGGGGACGGGGTGGCACGGTGATGCCGGAGTGGTTGTTGAAGGTTTAACTTTCAACGTGCTTCGACTGTAGCGCGATTAAGTTCAATGTTCAACATCAGGCGCAACGCATCCCTCCGATTACACCGCGTGAGGCTCCGGCGCGCGCGGCCGGACGCGCGTAGAACCGGGTATCGGCCCCCGGGCTTGGACTTACGGAAGCCAGTTGTTGGACTGCGGGCCCGCCCGGCGGCCCGCGCCGTTGACCCGCCTCCCGGTGCGCGGATACCCAAGGCCTCATGTCCCGAAGATCTCGCGCCACCCACGCCCTGGTCCTGGCGACGGCCCTGAGCATCGCCCTCGCGTCGCCGGCCCTGGCCGTCGAGCCGCCGGACGCGGCCCCCGCCGGCCTCGTCCTCACCTCCTCGCAGCTGCGGGTCACCGTGGCCGAGGACTTCCCCCGCGTCCTGTCCTACGAGAACGTGGCCGACGGATCCCGGCTGCTCGGCAGCACCCGGGCCGTCACCGAGGTCACCCTCAACGGCAAGGCCTATCCGGTGCGCCTCGCGGGCGCCCCGAAGACGGAGGGCGCGAGCGCCGCGTACACCCTGGAGTTCCCCGACCTGCCGGGCGTGCAGCTCGACGCCTCGCTCACGGTCGGCGGCCGGGCCACGACCTTCAAGGTCACCGCCGTGCGCGACACCGACGCCTTCCGCGTCGGCACCATCGACATCCCCGGCCACGACCTCGTCTCCGTGGGCAGCGCCGACGGCGGAGCCGCGACCGCCTTCACCAGGCTCGACCCCGACTCGACCCGCACCGCCGACGTCTTCGGCAAGGTCACCGACACCACCCCGGCCGAGACCGCCGCGTCCGGCGCCTCCTACGCCCTGGTCAACACGGGCAAGCTGGCCGCCGCCGTCGAGTCGAACTCCGCGTACGACAAGCCGAGCGGCGACGCGTTCGGCGACGACGCCCGCTTCTGGCACCAGGCCCGCAAGGAGAGCGACGGCACCACCCGTGTCGGCGTCTGGTCCGGGCAGTGGACCTACCGCGGCGCCGGAGCCCCGGCCCCCGCCACCGGCGAGAACCTGCCCTGGGCGAAGGTCGTCGTCACGCCCGACGCCAACGGCGACGGCACGGTCGACTGGCAGGACGGCGCCGTCGCCTTCCGTGGCATCGGCATCACGCCCCAGGGCGCGGACGCGACCGCGGACCGGGTCATCACCCACATCCCGTTCAACTTCGCGAGCCAGGCCCAGCACCCGTTCCTGCGCACACTCGACGACGTCAAGCGGATCGGGCTCGCCACCGACGACCTCGGCCAGTTCGCGATGCTCAAGGGCTACCAGTCCGAGGGGCACGACTCCGCCCACCCCGACTACGGCGGCAACACCAACAAGCGGGCCGGCGGCCTCAAGGACCTCAACACCCTGCTCAAGGCGGGCAAGAAGTACGGCGCCGAGTTCGGCGTCCACGTCAACGCCACCGAGGCCTACCCCGTCGCGCGGCACTTCGGCGACCAGCTGATCGACCCCAAGAAGCCCGGCTGGAACTGGCTCGACCAGAGCTACTACATCGACCAGCGCCGCGACATCAACAGCGGCGACCTCGCCGCCCGCTTCAAGCAGCTGCGCGACGAGACCGACAAGAACCTCACCACGGTCTACGTCGACGTCTACTACACGCACGGCTGGATCGCCGAGAAGACCGCCGAGGCCATCAACGGCCAGGGCTGGAACCTCGCCACCGAGTGGGCCGACAAGTTCGAGCGGCAGTCCGTCTGGTCCCACTGGGCCAACGACCTCGACTACGGCGGCGCCACCAACAAGGGCCTCAACTCGAAGATCATCCGGTTCATCCGCAACAGCGAGAAGGACGTCTGGAACAACGACCCGGTGCTCGGCCAGAGCGCCCTGGTCGACTTCGAGGGCTGGACCGGCGAGAACGACTGGAACGACTTCTACGCCAACGTCTGGCAGCGCGACCTGCCCGCCAAGTTCCTCCAGCACCAGAAGATCACCCGCTGGGACGGCAACGACATCACCTTCACCGGCGGACTGCGCGCCGCCGTCGAGGACGGCAGGCGCACCTTCTACGACCACGGCCGCAAGGTCCTCGACGGGGACCGCTACCTGCTGCCCTGGGCCGCGAAGGACGGCGGCACGAAGCTGTACCACTACAGCAAGCAGGGCGGCACCAGCACCTGGACCGTGCCCCGCGGCAGCTACACCGTCCACAAGCTCACCGACAACGGGCGCGTGAAGACCGGCACCGTCCGCACCGACGCCGACGGGAGGATCACGCTCGACGCCGAGGCCGGACAGCCGTACGTCCTCTACCCGGACGGCGCCACCCCTGCCGCCGGCGACCCCGCCTGGGGTGAGGGCACCGGCCTGAAGGACCCCGGCTTCAACGACGCGCGGCTCACCGGCTGGGACGAGGAAGGCGCCGTCACCCGCCACACCGACGACCACGGCCGCAACAGCGCCCGCCTCACCGGCAAGCCCGAGGCCGGCCTCGCCCAGCGCCTGACCGGCCTCGAACCCGGCAAGCGGTACACCGCCTCCGCCTGGATCGAGGTCGCCCCCGGCGCCGGCCGGCACACCACGCTCTCGATCGCGGGCGAGTCCGCGTCCGTGGACCGCTCCACGCTGCGCAACACCATGGCGGCCAGTGACTGGAGCGGCACGAACATGCAGCGGGTGAAGGTGAACTTCACGGCGCCCGCGAGCGGTTCGGCCGTCCTGAAGATCCACGCCGCGGCCGACGCCCAGGGCACCGCCGTCCGCGCCGACGACGTCCGCGTCGTCCGCAACGCGCCCGCCACACAGGTCGGCACCGTCGTCCACGAGGACTTCGAGGACGTCGACCAGGGCTGGGGCCCCTTCGACAAGGGCGACGCGGGCGGCACCACCGACCCGCGCACCCACATCGCCCAGAAGCACGCCCCGTACACCCAGGCCGGCTGGAACGGAAAGCTCGTCGACGACGTCATCGAGGGCGGCGAATCCCTCAAGTCCCACGAGGAGAACGACGGCGTCGTCTACCGCACCTCACCCGCGACCGTCCCCCTGAAGGACGGCCACACCTACAAGGTCGACTTCGCCTACCAGTCCAGCCACGCCGACGCCTACCAGTGGGTCAGCGGCTACGACCGCGGCGAGGACGCCGTCGAGACCGCCGCCGTCCCCCTCGCACAGCAGCGGACCACCGGCCGCTTCAGCACCACCGTCACCGCCGGCTGCGGCGACACCTGGACCGGCCTGCGCAAGCTGCCCTCGGCCCCCGACGGCGCCGACTTCGTCCTCGACGACTTCACCGTGACCGACCTCGGCCCGGCGAAGGAGCAGGCCGCTTGCGCCACGCTCGACCTCGCCGCGGCGGGAACCCTGGAGCCCGGACAGCCCAACAAGGTCACCGCCACCTTCACCAACTACGAGGCCGAGCAGATCCAGGGCGCGACCGTCACCCTCGGCCTGCCCGAGGGCTGGAAGGCCGAGCCCACCGGGCCCGTCGCCCTCGAGCCGGTGGCCCCCGGCGGGAAGACCACCGCCACCTGGCAGGTCACCCCGCCCGCCGATGCCCCGTACGAGCCCTACCGGCTGACCGCGAAGGCCGCGTACCAGGTCGCCGGCACCGACCGGGCGCTCGACGCGGTCGCCTCCGTACGGACCCTGCCGCCGCCGCCCACCACCGACACCTACGCCAGTGACCTCGACTGGACCAGTGCCGAGAACGGCTGGGGCCCGGTCGAGAAGGACCTGTCCAACGGTGAACAGGGCCAGGGCGACGGCACCCCGCTCAGGATCGGCGGCGTCACCTACGCGAAGGGACTCGGCACCCACGCCCCCGCCAAGGTCCGCTACTACCTCGGCGGACAGTGCGCCTCCCTCACCGCGCAGGTCGGTGTCGACGACGTGCAGACCACCCGCGGCACCGTGCAGTTCTCGGTCCTGGCCGACGGCACGGAGAAGGTGAAGTCGCCCGTCCTCAAGGCGAGCGACAGCGCCTGGTCGCTCACCGCCGACGTCAGCGGCGCCAAGTACGTCGACCTCGTCGTCGGGGACGGCGGCGACGGCAACGGCAACGACCACGCCGACTGGGGCGAGGCCCGCTTCCGCTGCGGAAGCTAAGCCCTCCCGGCGCGGGGGACCGGACGGCGGGACTTTGCGGACACGGCCTAGCGGCCCACCGTCCGCTCCCGGCCGTCCGGACCCGGCGCCGGCTTCAGATCCACCTGCACCCGGTGCACCGCGTCATGGCTCACGCCGCCGCCGAGCCGCGCCTCCACCACCCCGAGCTTCAGCGCCGCGCCCGCGTCCCCGGCCCGGTGGAACTGCACGGAGAACTCCACGCTCACCTGCCCCACCGTGAACTTCCAGTCGCTGCCCGCGCCCTCCCGCTGCGCCTGCGCGAGCTCCTTGCGCAGCGCCGCGATCGCCTGCGCGAGACCGATCGGCTCCGGCTGATCACTCATCAAGTCCGCCTTTCTGTACGGCACTTGGCTGATGAAGGCGTGTCACGAGTCTAGTGCGGACGCCCCCTGGTGCGTAGCGTGAAGACGATGGCTGAGTTGGCTGCGGACTGGCGGGTGCGCCTGCGGTCGGGGGACGCGGCGGGCGCCGTACTGGGCGCCGGGGTCCTCGTCGACGCGCGCACCGTGCTCACCTGCGCGCACGTCGTCACCCACCCGGGCGATGCGCTCTGGGCCGAATTCCCCGAGAACCCCGCCCTGCCCTCCGTCGCCGCCCGCGTCCTGGACGACGGCTGGGTGGACGACCGGCACACCGACCCCAGCCGCGACCTCGCCGTCCTGCGCCTGGACAGCCCGCGCCCCGAGGCCCGGCCCGCCCGGCTGTCCACCACGATCCCCGCCGGACTCCCCGTCCGGGCGACCGGCTACGCCGAGCGCTTCGACGACGGCATGACCCTCACCGGCTCCGTCGCCGGGCTGCGCGGCTCCCTCGTCCAGATCGACGCCCGCCACCGCAGAGAGGTCGTCCGCGAGGGGTTCAGCGGCGCCGGCGCCTGGACCGTGTCCCCGGACGGCGACCCCGTCGTCGTCGGCCTCGTCGTCAGCTGGCGCGGCGACCTCGACGAGCCGCTCCCCGAGGACAACATCCTCGCGTTCTCCTACCTCATCCCCGTCACGCGCATCGCCGAACTCGCGCCCCCCGTACGGGAACTGGCCGCGCCCGACGCCTGGGACCCCGCCTTCGACCGGCGCACCCGCGCCTGGCTGGGCGACCCCGGCGCCGCCCCCGTCAAGATCAGCGTCGTCGCCCGTGACGGCGGCCGCGCCCGCACCCTGCACCACCTCGCACACCTCGCCGACCTCGTGCACCGGCCCGCCGAGGCCTCCCGCGAACGGCTCGTCGAGCGGCTGCTCGGCCGCGCCCTCACCTTCGCCCCGGGACAGTGGCCCGCCACCCGCGCCTGGCTGCTCGGCGACGGCCCGGCCCCCGCCGCCCCACCCGAAGGGCACGCCCGGGTACTGCTCGTGGACGCCGTCGACGACGCCCACGACCCCGCCCGGCTCGCCCTGCTGCTCGGCCGGCTCGCCGCGTGCGGACTGCGGCTCCTGCTCGTCTTCCGTGACAGCGAGGCGCCGGGCTGGCCGGAGGTCCGCGACCACGTCCTCGAACCGGCCCTCCTCACCCACGCCGACCACCTCCTGACCCGAGCGAAAGAGAGGGAGGCCCGACTCGCCCGGGAGACCGGAGTCCTCGACCCGGCCTCGCTCCCGCACCACACCGCCACGGTCGAACCCCTGATCCTGCGCCGCCGCTCCCTCACGACGATCACCGACCCCGGAACCCGCCTGGCCGCCCTGCGCTCCCTGGTCACCGACCTCCAGTCGGCCCACCCGGGAGGCCCCGCATGAGCCCGCGCCCGTGCCCGCACCGGCGGCTCACCGGGGCCGGCTGTCCCGGGAGCGTGTGCGCCACCGGGTACTGCGGTCACTGCGGGCGCCGGCCCGACGCGCCTGCCCTGCCCTCCCTGGGTGCGCCCCCGTACGGCCCCGACGCGCTGCTACGGCTCCCCGTGCGCCGCCCGCGCTCGCCCGAGGAACGGCTCGCCGACGGCGCGCACATCGCCGAACAGGCCCAGCGCTGCCGCGCCCCCGACTGCGGCGCCACCATCCCCGTGCTCGACGGACGGCCCGACCGGCAGTACTGCCCGGAGTGCGGCACCGCACAGGCCATGCGGCCCGAGTTCGGCGCGGGCGACACCGTCGGCGGGCAGTACCTGATCAAGGGGCCGGTCGCGCGCGGCGGCCAGGGCTGGGTGTACCTCGCAGAGGACACCCACCTCGACGACCTCGTCGCCGTCAAGACCCTCCGCGACCGCTACGGCCAGGACAGCGCCGCCCTCGCCGACCTCGAACGCCGCACCCTCATCGCCACCCGGCACCCGAACATCGTGCAGATCCGCGACTTCCTGCCCTCCGAGGAACTCACCGGCGGCCACATCGTCATGGAGGACGTCGGCGACCACACCCTCCAGTCCGTCGTCGACGCCGTCCGCCGGGGCCGCGAGACCCTCGACATCGAACACGTCGCCGCCTACGGCATCCAGCTCCTCGGCGCCCTCGCCCACCTGCACGACCGGGACAGCTTCTACGGCGACATGAAGCCGTCGAACGTCGTCCACGTCGGCGACCGCGTCAAGGTCATCGACCTCGGCGGCGTCCGCGAGGCCGGCCGCACCGAACCGGCCCTGCACGTCACCCCAGGCTTCCACGCCCCCGAACTCGGCGGCGAACTCACCCTCGCCAACGACCTCCACACCGTCGGCGTGACCCTGCGCGTCCTCGCCGCCCAGGCCGTCCGCGACGACGTCCCCGGACTCGGCGCCACCTCCTTCGACGGCGTCGTCGCCCGCGCCACCCGGACCGTCGCCGAGGGCACCCGGTTCCGCGACGCCCGAGAAATGGCCGACCAACTGCGCGGCGCGCTCCGGGAGATCAGAGCCCTGCGCGGCAAGGCCGCCACCCCCGAACCGTCCGTCGCCTTCGACCCCTCGCCCGAGTGGCTCGGCGAACGGCTCGGCGACGTACCCACCACCGAGACCCTCGCCCGCCGCCGCCCCGGCCGCCCCCGCAGTGGCGCGCCACCCCTGCTCCACCCGCTCGACCCCGGCCGGCCCACCCCCGTCGAGATCGCGCGCCGGCTCCCCGTGCCCAAACGGTTCGTCGACGACAAGCGCACCCCGAACTTCGGCGTCAGCGGCGGCTACGCCCCCACCACCCGGCTCGGCCAGGACCCCGACAAGGAACGCTCCGCCGAGATCTGCCTGCACAACATCCGCGTCGCCCTCGGCACCGGCCCCGCCCCCGACCTCACGGGCGCCGAGGCCGACCTGGCCGAGGCCGAGGCCATCCCGGGCCCCGAGGACGTCCGCCGCTGGCGCCTCGAATGGCACCGCGGCCTCATCGCCCTCGCCCGCTTCGGCACCGACGGCCGCCACCCCGACCTCGCACTGGCCCGCGCCTCCTTCGAACGGGTCCGCGCCGACCTCCCCGGCGACTACGCCCCCAAACTCGCCCTCGCCTACGTCCACGAATGCGCCGCCCACACCGGCGGCCCGGATGCGGCCGCCGCCCGC
This sequence comes from Streptomyces sp. NPDC059524, assembly GCF_042749255.1. Taxonomy (NCBI): domain Bacteria; kingdom Bacillati; phylum Actinomycetota; class Actinomycetes; order Kitasatosporales; family Streptomycetaceae; genus Streptomyces; species Streptomyces sp. NPDC059524. The sequence continues at coordinate 21,239 of NZ_JBHYTK010000115.1, forward strand.
GCCACCGCCCGCGACCTCTTCCACGCCGTCCACCTGCGCAACGCCGCGCACTGCGGCGCCGCCCTGGGCCTGGCCCGGCTCGCCCTCGACGCCCGCGACCGCGCCGGCGCCCTCGCCGCCCTGGACCGCGTCCCGCCCGGCACCCGGGGCCGCGCCCTCGCCCGGCGCGCCGCCACCCGCATCGGCGCCGCGTGCCTCGGCCCCGAACCCGGCGACCTGCCCGCCCCCGGAGCCGCCGCGGCCGTCCTCGCCGCCCAGGAGGCCGACCGCGCCCTCCCGCCCCAGGAACGCGAGCTCCACCTCTCCACCGGCGACGAACTGCGCCTGCGCATCGAGGTCACCGAATGGCAGCTCGCCGCGCTCCACCTCACCCACGGCGCCACCGGCGACCCCACGGCCCGCGCCCTCCTGCGCTCCTGGCGCCGCCCCGTACCGCCCACCCCCGCCCACGAGGTCCGCGCCCGACTGGCCGACGACTACCTCGAACTCGCGGCCGACACCCCCGACGAGGACCTCAGCGAATCCCTCGTCGAACACGCCCACGCCGTCCGCCCGCTGACCCTCCGATGACGCCGGCCGGCTCCCGACGACCCCCGAGGACCCGATGACACCCCCGGCCACCTCAGGACCGGCCAGGACCACCGACGGCGGGCCCGCGGCCCCGTACGACACGACGCTCGTCGTCCGCGTCGACGAGCCCGACCTCGTGCCCGATCGCCGCGTCCCCGGCGAACCGGCCACCCTGCGCGCCACCCTCCAGGTCACCGCCTCCGACGGCGCCGACGGGGACGCCGCGGATCCCCGCGCCCTCGCGGTGGCGCTGGCCCTCGACCTCGGCCAGGAACGGCGGCCCGAGCTGGTGCGGGCGGTGCGGGAGGCACTGCCCGCCCTGCCGGCCGGGGCCCGCTTCGCCGTACTGGCCGCGGGGCCCGGGCGCTACTACCCCGACGCCGGCCAAGGCGCCTGGGCCCCGGCCGACCGCGACCACCGCCGCGCCGCCGTCTTCGCCCTCGGCGCGGCCCCGCTCGCCCCGGCCGCGACGCCGCGCACCACCGGCTACGACGGCTGGCTCGCCGCAGCCCGCGAACTGTTCGCCGGCTGCGAGCGCCCCCTGCGGCGGCTGCTCCTCGTCACCGACGGGTCCGCCACCCGCGCCGACGCCCTCGATCGTGAACTCGACGCGTGCGGCGCGGAGTTCGGCTGCGAGGTCATCGCCGTCGGCGACCGCTGGGACTACCGCCCGCTGGACCGGATCGCCACCCGGCTGCGCGGCACCGCCGAGGCCGCGGGCCCGGACTTCGCGCCGACCCTGGCCGCCGCCGTACGCCGCGCCTGCCGCCGCGCCGTCCCCGAACTGCCCCTGGAGATCCGCACCCGGCCCGGCGTGGAGCTCGACTCCCTCGTGCAGTTCACCCCCGAACACCGCCGCCTCGACCCGCACCCGGCCCACCCCCACCACCACCGCTTCGCCGCCCTGCCCTGGGACCCGTCGGGCGCCCCCAGCGAGTTCCTGCTGACCCTGCGCGCCGACGACACCGCAGACGTGCTCGGCGAGGAACTCCAGTTCGCGACGGTCTCGCTCGGCGACCTGCACGCCGCCGTCACCGCCCGCTGGCTCGCCCCCGGCCCGCCGCCCGCCCGCACCGCCGCCCACACCCCCGAGGACACCACGGCCGACAGCCGCATCCTCGACTCACGCCACCGCATGGTCGACCACCTTCAGAAGGGCCTCGAAGCGCTCGACGCCGGACGCCGCACCGACGCCGAGGAACACCTCGGCCGGGCCGCCGCGGCCGCGCACCGGCTCGGCGAGGACTGGGTGCTCGACGAGATCCGCGCACACGCCCGGATCATCGACGCCGCCACCGGCCGGACCGAGGCCCGCCTCCCCGCCGACCCCCACCGCATCGGCGTCACCCTCCTGCACCTGAGCACCCGCTCCGCCGGCCGGGGCCCCCGCCGCCCCCACCCCGGCGGCGCCACTCCCACGGGCCCCTGCCCCGACCCGGCCTGCGCCGAGCCCGCGGTCCCCGGAGCCCGCTACTGCGTCCGCTGCGGAAGGCGACTGGCATGAGCGCGCTCGGCCGCACGATCGGTTCCGTCGTCCGCGCCCAGCGCGCCCTGAGCACTCGCCGGCTGCTCCACCGGCACCTGTGGCTGTTCCTCGTCTGCGCGATCGCCGGCGTCACCCTCCTCACCGCGGTCGCCGTGCCCGCCCTCGACGCGCGGGCCCGCCGGATGCGCGACGAGACCGCCCCCTCCGCGCAGGGCGCCGTCGCCGTCCGCCTCGCCGTGCTCCGCGCCGATCAGGAAGCCCGCCGGTCCATCGAGCTGGGCATCGCCCCGACGGTCGGCGCGGGGGAGGGCGCCGAGAGCCAGCTCGCCGCCGCGGACCAGGGCCTGACCCGGTTCGCCGACCACGCCGTCGGGGGAGTCGGACAGAACGTCTCCGCCGTCAACGGCATGCTCGTCACGTACGGCAACGCCGTCACCGCCGCCACCGTCACCTACCGCGACGACCCGCGGATGCGGTCGGAGAAGCTCGCCGAGGCCCGCGCCCTGCTGAAACGCCCCGACACCGGCATCCTCGCCCGCCTCGAACAGATCGCCCGCGACGAACAGAGCCGGGCCCGCCGGCTGGCCGAGCCCTCCTTCCCGCTCGTCGCCGCCTGGGCCGGAGCCCTCCTCGCCCTGGGCGCCGCGGCCGCCCTCGCCTTCAGCGCCGCCGCCGTCGTCCGGCGCCGCTGCGGCCGGGTGCTCGCCCCCGCGATCCTCGCCGGCGGCGCGGGCATCACCCTCCTCGCCGGGCTCTCTGCCGGACTCGCCGTCCACACCGCCCTTGCCCTGGACGGCACCCGCGACGACCTCGCCGGCACGCTGCGCACCGGCCTCGCCGCGGGCCTGGGCGACGCCTCCGGCGTCCTCGACACCGCCCAGAAGACCGTCGCGGGCGCCGGGACCCCCGCCCTGTCCGGCTCCGGCTGGTGGAACGTCGCGTACATCGTCCTCGGCGGCGCCGTCGTGTGCGCCACCGTCGCCGGCCTCGTCGTCCGGCTCGTCCAGGACTACCCGCGCCGCCCCGTCGACTGGACCTGGGCCCGCCGGATCGGCCGCGCCGCCACCCGCACCCGGCGCCGCCGCCGCGCCCTGGCCCTGGCCGCCGTACTGACCGTGGTGGCGCCCGTCGCCGTCCCCCTGGCCCTGCCCTCCGACCCGGTGGTCACCGTCCTCGGCACCTGGACCGGCCAGGAGGCCCAGCGCTTCCGCACCCTCATGGAGGACCACGGCATCAAGGTCGACTACGAGGGCACCCCCGCCCAGCGGGAGGTCCTGCTCGCCCGCGTGCAGGCGGGCGACCCGCCGGACATCGCGATCATGCCCGGCATCGGCGAGCTCGCCGGCTACGGCGCCGACCAGCTCCTCAAGCCCCTCGACGACGCCCTCGAAGGCATCGACCCGGAGCGGGACTACGCGGGGCCGTGGAAGCCGGCGGGAGGCAAGGGCGCCACGTACTGGTGGCCGGTCAACGCCAACCTCAAGAGCATCGTGTGGCGCACCCCCGGGCAGCGGGGCCCCGCCGCCGACCTCGCCTCCTGGTGCCTGGGCCTCGGCGAGGACGGCGCCGCGGGCTGGCCCGGCACCGACTGGATCGAGGACCTCCTGCTCCAGGACGCGGGCCCCGGCCCCTACACGCGATGGGCCCGCGGCACGGTCGACTGGACCGACCGGCACGGCCCCGTCCGGAACGCCTGGCGGCGCTGGGCCGACTTCCTCGCCACCGACCGGAAGCACGCCGCGGACGCCCTCACCACCGACTGGCGCGGCCCGGGCGCCCTGAAGAAGAACGGCGGGGACTTCCGCGAGGAGAAGCACTGCGCCTACGAACACCAGGGCTCCTTCGCCCGCGGCGAGGACGGCGCCACGATCGAGGACTCCGCCCGCCTGCTCCCCGGCGGCCCCCACCCCCGGCGCGGCTACGAGGTGTCCGGCGACTTCGCCGCCCTCTTCGACGACCGGGAACCGGCCCAGCGGGCCCTGCGCGTGCTGTTCTCCCAGGAGGTCCAGCAGGACTGGGCCGACGAGGGCACCATGTACTCGGCCATGACCCCGGTCATGGAGAAGATCGGCGGGCGGGAGGGCGAGGACGACACGGCCCGCGCCGTCTACCGCCGCTTCCGGCAGAACGACGTACCGCGCTGCCTCGACGCCTCGGACGTCATGCGGCCCATGCTGCGCGACGCCTTCCACGAAGCGGCCCTGAAGACCGTCGCCGCGGTCGCCGGCGACGGGAGTCTGTCCGAGGCGGAACTCGACGGCATCCTGAAAGGCGTGCAGAGCGTGCAGAACGCGGACACACCAACAGGCGACGGCGAATCGGTGAACAGGAAGCTCGTCGTCTGCAGCGGGGCTTTATAGGGTCCGTACAATGCCAGGGGGCCTCGCGCAGTCGATGACCGCCGGTTTTCGTCCACAACTGTCAGGGCTCACCAGGAAACGGCGCCGGAGACTGTACGGAGTCGACGGGCGGTTTTCCTTGGTGGGCTTCGTAAGGTCACTACATGACCGTTTTGGACGACACCGCCTCGAACCCCGGCGACGAGCCCACCGACGCGCGTGGGCGCGTGGCGGAGCTGCACGCGATCCGTGAGCAGGCTCTGGCCGGCCCGAGCGAGAAGGCGACCGAGGCGCAGCATGCCAAGGGGAAGCTGACGGCGCGGGAGCGGATCGGGCTGCTGCTGGACGAGGGTTCGTTCAACGAGGTCGAGCAGCTGCGCCGGCACCGGGCCGTGGGTTTCGGGCTTGAGGCGAAGAAGCCGTTCACGGACGGTGTGATCACCGGCTGGGGCACGGTCGAGGGCCGCACGGTGTTCGTGTACGCGCACGACTTCCGGATCTTCGGCGGTGCGCTGGGCGAGGCCCACGCGACGAAGATCCACAAGATCATGGACATGGCCAT
>NZ_JBHYTK010000116.1:0-1109 GCF_042749255.1 Streptomyces sp. NPDC059524
TCCCCACACCCCGCTCCGCACGACGAAGGCCCGGGCGTCGAACGGATCAGCCGTTGTGCGCACCGTTGCCGGAGAGAACCGGGATGTCGCTGAGGATGTGCGACAGCGGCTCGTCGCCCTTGGCCTGCGTCGAGTTCTCCGTGCACTGCTGGTTCTGCGGGTTCGACAGGACGTTGATGTCCTGGACCGCGATCGGGACGGCGCCCACGATCGAGCCGACGTTGCCCTTGACCGGCAGGCCGACACAGGGCTTGTTCAGCGAACCCTGGACCAGGCCGAGCTGCGGGCTCATGTCGCCCTCGGTCACCGAGTTGCCGAAGGACTGCGAGGCGCCGTTGCCGGACAGCGACGTCGTGCCCGTGTCGTCGCCGATGGCGAGGGCCTGGGTAGCGCCCGCGGCCGAGACGCCGACGACGGAGACCGCGACGGCGGCGGTGGCCATAACCTTCTTGAGCATTTGTCTGTTCCTTTTCAACAGGCACCGGTTGCTGCGACCGGGACAACTGCCCGAGGTGCCGAGAGGTTCTCCGGGTTCACTCGAATGCCCGAATGTGCGCAACCGATCGCGTGCGGCGGAGTTGACCCGAGTGCCTCCCAGCAAAAGCGAATGAAGGGGAACCCCTCACCATGATGAAGAAGGCGGCCGCCGCTGCGGCCCTCACCGCGTCGGTCATCGGTATGTCGGCCGCGGCCGCCCCGTCGGCCCTGGCCATCGGCAACGACGGCGGCACCACGTCGCTGTCCGGCAACGGCGCCTCGCAGGCCTACGGCAACTCGGCCACCTACGGCAACATGAGCCCGCAGATGGCGCTCATCCAGGGTTCGCTGAACAAGCCCTGCATCGGCCTGCCCGCCAAGGTCAACGCCGGCTCGATCCTCGGCGTCGTGCCGATCTCGGTCCAGGACGTCAACGTCCTGTCCTCCCCGCAGAACCAGCAGTGCACGGAGAACTCGACGCAGGCCAAGGGCGACGAGGCTCTCTCGCACATCCTGGACGACATCCCGGTCCTGTCCGGCAACGGTGCGGGCAACCACTGATCACACCCCGATCAGGTCGGGCCGCCGGTCTTACGGCGGCCCGACGCCGTTTTACGCCCCGGACGCCTCAG